>CBDUUA010000349.1:0-3291 GCA_965370135.1 uncultured Cellvibrionales bacterium | reverse complement strand
CGCAATTGCCAGGTCAGTTCAGCGATTTGCGCAAGACCGGTCGCGCCCAATGGGTGGCCTTTTGACAGTAATCCCCCAGAGGGGTTGACCACGTAGCGACCGCCATAAGTATTCTGGCCCGTTGCCACGAATTCATTCAGCTCGCTTTCCTGACACAGGCCCAGGGCCACGTAAGTCGCCAACTCGTTGGTGGTGAAGCAGTCGTGAAGCTCTATGACATCGATATCATCCGGTCCAATGCCTGCGTCGTCGTATGCCATGGTGGCGGCATCGCGGCTGAGGGCTTGAAACATTACATCAAGGGCGCTACCAGTAAAGTATTCCCGCTTGTCACTGCACCAACCACGACCCGCCAGCCGCACATCGCTCCTGATACCGTGAGACTTGGCAAATTCCGGCGTACAAACAATCACTGCGGCCGCACCGCAACTCGGCGGACAGGCGTAATTTTTGCGCAGGTTGCGAAACAGTTTGGGCGTCGCCAGAATCTCTTCCAGAGACAGCGGCTCCCTGAAAATGGCATACGGATTATTCGCTGCATGGCGGCGGGATTTAACCGCGATGGACGCAATGGTTTCCTCGGTAATGCCGAGCTCCAGTACTGCATCGACCTGGGCGCCGAACATGCATATTGCAGGGGGTATCTTGCTCTCCTCCTCGCCGAAGCCGGCGATCCTGGCGATCGCTTCCTCGTGTCGCGCCAGCGGGCTGACTTTTTCCGGAAAGATCACATCGACCGCACCGCGTGGCATCTCCTCAAAACCCAGCGCCAGAGCACACTCCGCATTGCCGCTTTCAATAGCCTGGGTAGCCAGGGCAAAAGCCGAGGAGCCACTGGCGCAATTGTTATTGACGTTAAAAATCGGAATGCCATTGATATCCAGCCGGTACAATGCGGCCTGCCCGGCACAGCTGTCACCATAAACGAAACCGCAGAATGCCTGCTCAATTATCGAGTAGGCGATGCCGGCATCCTGTAGCGCCGCGCGCGCGGCTTTTTCACCCATGACATCGTAGGTTTTTGACCTGCCGGGCTTCTTGAACGGCACCATGCCGACACCCGCTATGATGATATTTGATTTCATTCCATCGACTCCCTGTGAATGCTTTTCTAAATGGTCCGGCGATGTTCTGCCCGTACTCGTTGCCAAGTGCCATATTAGCAGCTCTTAATTACCGATAATAAAGAGCAATGCCACCACCCGCTTGTCACAGCGAGTATTTACCTTGTCATTGTGGATAGCAGCTGGGCTTTCCGTCAAAGACAAGCCCTCTGCCTTTTCAGACAAGCCAACTATCCCTTTGCCCTCTACAATTTCGTGTATCTGTGTTTTCATCACCAGTAATGGAGAAAAACGGGAGTAATAAACATGAGTAGTTTTGAAGGAAAAGTTGTTATTGTCACAGGCGCTGCGGGCGGTATTGGTCGCGCGTCCGCTATTGGATTTGCCGAGGAAGGCGCCCGGGTGGTGGTCGCCGACATCAATGAGACTGGAGCGCAGGAGCTTGCGAACAGCATTGGCGATAAGGCCCTGGCCGTATTTGTTGATGTGGCAGACGCTTCATCCTGCGAGGCCATGGTTGCAAAGACCATCGCCGCTTTTGGCCGTCTGGATGTAATTTTCAACAATGCCGGAATTTCTGGAGACCGCTACAACACGGCTAACCAGCCCCTGGATAGTTGGCAGCGGGTTATCGATATTAATCTGAGTGGTGTTTTCTACTGCACCAAGTACGCCATCTCAGAAATGCAAAAGGTCGGTGGAGGCGTTATTGTCAATACCAGCTCCATAGATGGCCTGACCGGTATGGCAACATTGTCACCCTACACCGCGGCCAAACATGGCGTGTTGGGCCTGACCAAGGTCACCGCTTTGGAATATGGCCGTGAGAATATCCGCTGTGTGGCGATATGCCCCGGGTTTATTGATACGGCCATGACCCGGGATAGTTTGGGGCCTGAAGAAGCAGCCGCCCTGGCGGAACTCATCCCTAACGTGGGTGGCAAGCCGGCTGCCCCCGAGCAGATTGCAAATATGGTTCTGTGGCTGGCATCGGATAAGGCGTGCTATGTAAATGGCACTAGCCATAGCATTGATGCGGGCCTGTCTGCCGGCTTCTCCCTGCCGGAACCGGCTTAGTTCCAGACTTACTCTGCTGACAGCCTCCAAGGCTGTCGGGAGAGTCCACAATAATTCTTATCGATGACCTTGTATTCGGGTCAATATGCCTTTGGGCTGCTTCCTACCCTAGCGGCTGCCTTCAATTTTCGTGACCCCAATACGGGTATCGAATCGCAGATCGATATTGGGGTGGCCTACGGCCTGCGCTTGCGCACCGAGGAAACCGACCAAAAACTCGTGTCCCCCGCCGTCGGCGGTGAGCGCCTGGAGTACGGTAGGAGCGGCAACCTGGATGATGCCACCCAGAATTACGACAAGGGCAAACTGGCATCCAACATGGTCCGGGCGTCTGCGGAGGTGACCCTGAAATGGGGCGGTTTTGGTCTATTTGTCCGCGAACCTACCCTTCCAGTACATTGATCTTTACTATCCGTCGGCTGATTGATCCGGCAACTACCGGGGAGAACACAGATTGACCAGAGTCGTAGATGTGGCGCTTATTGGTGCGGGCACTGCGGGACTGTTTGCAATGGCAAATAGTCAGTACTGGTAGACAAAGTACTGGCGAGCCTCGGGCGCCGCTCCAACGTCGATCGGCTCGGTCTCGCCAGGCTCGACATCGAGTTGGGTGAGAACGGTACGCCCCGCTACAATTCCCACACTATGCAGCTCCAGAATCTGCCGATCTTTATAGCCGGCGACGCCAACGATGATCGCCCGGTGCTGCACGAAGCAGCCAATGAGGGCCGCATCGCCGGCTACAATGCCGTACGGAATAAACCGACCAGGTTTCACCGTAATGTGCTCTGTCCCTCCCCCTCAATGCGAACTAAGCAGACGCCATGACAGACATCATATCCGTCATGGTAAGAGCTTCTATGTCACCCGGCATTGGAAAGCTTTCATTACCGGCATGAACAACGATTTTTCGCTTGGCTGCTAAATCTTCGCTGGCAATGTAAAAACCTTTGGAAACAGTAGGTGCTGTACTGCGCGTTATTTCTATCGCCCAAACATTGCCGGCAAGTTCAATAATTAAATCCACTCCCGCGCCGCCCGATGTTCGGTAGTAACCATAATTCGCCGGGCTGGGTAACACACTTAGAATATTTTCTATTACAAACCCTTCCCAGCTGCCACCCACAACGGGGTGCCCCAGTAACTCATT
>CBDUUA010000348.1:0-3318 GCA_965370135.1 uncultured Cellvibrionales bacterium | reverse complement strand
GACGACTATCGGGTGCTGAACCTTGCCGTCAGCGGCGGCTTTGTCGCCGTCAACGACCATGAATACTACCGCTCGGGCCAGGAATTCGGCGGCGATATCGGCATCGGTCGAAAAGCGCTGGGATCCACCGAGGACTACACCTTTTTCGGCGCTTTCTGGCGACTCTACCAGCCGATACACGTGCCGTTCTGGAGCAATATCAATATGCAGCTGCGCGGAGGCTATAATCTTGGCCAGGAGGATGTATTCGAGCTGGGCGGCAGCAGCACCATGCGCGGCATGCTGGATGACAGTGCACCCGTCGGCGAGATATTCGGCCTGCTCAACCTCAACTGGCTGATACCCATACCCCGCTATCCAGCGTTTCGCTGGAATCTATTTACCGATGTCGGCAATGCCTGGCCGCGAGGCGAAGTCAATCTGTTTGAATGGAAGTACACCGTCGGCGCCGGCGTGCGTTGGAAAATTCGCACCCTGGTCAATACCTCCCTGCGACTAGACATCGGCATCAACCCGAACACCGGCGAATACAAGGCCTACATCGGCACCAGCAATATGTTTTAATCCTCAAAGGGCAAGCAATGCAGCAGTTTTATTGCCCGAATTTTGGGTTATCATGCCGCGTGTTTCACAGCGCCTTAAATCTGGAATATCGGTTAAGCCAATCTTATGGATCCTCTCAGCCAGGGCGTTCTCGGCGCCTCACTGCCCCAGGCCAGTAGCAACCGCCAACAGGTGGCCATCGCAGGCGTATTCGGTTTTTTGGCCGGCATGACCCCCGACCTCGACGTACTGATCCGCTCCAGTACCGACCCGTTGCTGTTCCTTGAGTACCATCGCCAGTTCACCCACTCGCTAATTTTTATCCCGGTGGGCGGCCTGCTCTGCGGCCTGCTGCTATTTTTTCTCATCGGTCGACGCAAGGGGCTGAGCTGGCAACGCAGCGTGCTCTTTTGCACCCTGGGTTATGGCACCCATGCCTTGCTCGACGCCTGCACCACCTACGGCACCCAACTATTCTGGCCCTTCAGCAGTACCCGCTTTGCCTGGAACAGCGTATCGATTATTGACCCGCTGTTTACCCTGCCCCTACTGGTACTGGTGGTCCTGGCTGCGCGCAAAAAGCGTCCGCGCTACGCCCAGGTTGCCCTGGTCTGGGCGCTGGTCTACCTCAGCTTCGGCGTCATGCAACGAGATCGCGCCGAGGCGGTGGGATGGGAGCTTGCCCGGCAGCGGCTGCACCAGCCGCTTCGCCTCGAAGCCAAGCCCAGCTTCGGCAATCTGATCGTCTGGAAGATCGTCTATGAGACCAGCGATCGCTACTATATCGATGCCGTTCGGGTGGCAGCCGGCAGTAAAATCTATCCCGGAGATAGTGTCGAGAAACTCGATATTGCCAGGGATTTACCCTGGCTCGATCCCCAGTCCCAGCAGGCGCGGGATATCGAGCGCTTTCGCTGGTTTTCCAATGGCTATATCGCCAGGGATCCGGACAACGACAAGCGCATTATCGATGTCCGCTATTCTATGATTCCCAATGAGGTCAAGGCGCTGTGGGGCATTGAACTCTCGCCCCGTGCCGGCCCCCGGCAACACGCCAACTACCGCACGGTACGCGAAAGTGGCAGCAGCAATATGGCCACATTCTGGCGCATGCTGTTTGATTAGCGATCCGCAAGGATCACCGACACCAACGCCGAGGATAACCCTGATGTCCGCCTACCGATTGATCAATCCCCCCATCGTTCGTCTGCTGCACTCGCCCATGCACCGGGCCTTGAGTGCTCGCATCATGACCGTCAGCTATCAGGGCAGAAAGTCCGGCAAGTCCTACAGAATACCGGTCAGCTACTATCGGGATGGAGACACCGTGTACTGTTTTACCAACGGCAGCTGGCGCTATAGCTTTACCGATAAGGCCGGAGCCGTATTGCGCCTGGGAGGCAAAGACTATAACGCCATCGGCATGATGGACACAGGAGACAGGCATCACCAGATAGCGACCATGAGCCGGTATTTTAAAGCCGTGCCCCAGGATAAAAAATTTTACGGCGTGCGCTGTGACACCCGGGGCGAACCCATCAGGGCCCAGGTGGAGCAGGCCACCCACGTGGTCGATATCCTTCGTTTTGAACTGCAAGCACCCCAGAGCGAGTAGTGCTTATAGCTGCCCTTCAATCGGCAGGATACTGTAGAAGCCGACCACGAAGCGGCGCCAGGCACTGGTGTTTGGCTCCTTTTTCAGCTCCTGCCGTTCATCTCCATGCTCATAGATCCAGCGCAATTTGCCCTTCTCATTGAGCTGCACGGAGTAGGTTGACTGCGCCAGATCACCTCCGACACCGTCGGCAAAGAGCCCTGCTATCTCGGGTGAATCGATAAACACACCCATTTCGGTATTGATTGCAATTGAACGCGGATCAAAATTGAGCGAGCCGACGAACAGCAAATCCCGGTCGATAACCACGGCCTTGGTATGCAGGGTTAAACTCTCCGCCTCGGGGCCGTCTGTGGCCTTTTTTTTCACCGCATCGACTTTCATTTCATAGAACTCGACCCCCGCCTCGAGCAGTCGCTTGCGATAGCGTTTATAGCCGGAATGCACCGGCACATGGTTGGTCGAAGCCAATGAATTGGTCACTACCACCACCCGCAGGCCTCTCTCCCGCCAGGCTTTTATAGCAGCGGCCCCACTCTTGCCGGGTACAAAGTAGGGAGTAACAATGATGATTTCTCGCTGTGCCGCATTAAACCTGCGTTCCAGTTCCAGCGCCAGCGTCATGTGCTGCTCATCGCCCACCGCATGGATGAGCTTATCCGGGCTATCGGTCACAACATAGGCGGGAGCCGGCATAGGTACTATCGTGTCTTCGGAAATATCCTGCAACAGGCGGCTGTTGACTGCCCGTGCGTAAACCGATTGGGTGGCGCCACTCACCACATCGTCCATTTGACGCCGCCATTGCTCCAGCTCCGCCGCGTCAAAATCAATGTCGAAGGCCTCCATCGGCACTGCCAGCTCACTGTTCCAGAACAAATCGAAAGCATCAGCCACCTCCGCTACTATCGGCCCCACCGCCAGCAGCTCGAAATCGTCAAACTCCACCTCCGGCTTGATCTCAAAGTACTCGTCCGCGATATTGCGACCACCGACAATAGTGGCACTGTTATCCACGGTGAACGACTTGTTGTGCATGCGACGATTGGCGCGCTTGGAAGCCACCAGCATATTCCAGGCTGTGGAACTCTGGCGGGACAGGGGATTGAACATGCGCACTTCAACATTGGGGTGAGAATTAAACAGGGTCAGTTCCGAAT
>CBDUUA010000347.1:0-3330 GCA_965370135.1 uncultured Cellvibrionales bacterium | reverse complement strand
GGATACCTGTGGTATCAAGCCGCGTCCCTGGCGTTCCGCCCTGACAACGATTTTGACGTGCCTTTATCGGCAGCAACTTGCCGAGGAACCGGCAGCATTGGTCTAGGCAGCCAGCGAGACTGGCGCTTTGCATAGGCAAGGTAATGCATTAAAAACGTAAATTCAGGTGCCAGATAAATTTTCAAATGTATGTTGGTGCATCATTCGGGCTAGAGGTAGGGTATGTCGAAGCACGTTTTCAAGGAAAAGATTGGGTTGGGTATTGCTGTTCTAACGGTTTCAGACAGCCGCGGCGAGGCGGATGATACTTCCGGGCAATATCTGGCGGAAGCGGCGCAGTCTGAAAACCATCGACTGGTGGATAAACGTATCGTTAAAGATGATATTTATCAAATCCGCGCGGAGATATCCCGCTGGATAGCCGACACTGAAGTGCAGGTCGTTGTGGTAACCGGCGGTACCGGCTTTAGCGGCAGGGATTCAACACCCGAGGCCGTCATGCCTTTGTTTGATAAGCCAATCGACGGCTTTGGCGAGTTATTTCGCTACTTGTCTTATCAGGAGATTGGCACATCAACGGTGCAATCGAGGGCGGTAGCCGGCCTCGCCAACGAGACGGTTATCTTTTGTTTGCCGGGATCTACAGGTGCTTGCCGCACAGCCTGGCAGGGGATTCTCAAGGCGCAGTTGGACAGCCTGCACAAACCCTGCAATTTTGTGGGTGTACTCAAGGTGCGGCAATCTTGATGCGGTGTCGCCGGGCTGCGTACTAAGCTCAATATCTTTGTTTTTCTCATGCTGATTGGAGAATCCAGTGTCTCACCCGAAAGTAGCAATGACGCCTTTGGTCGAGGCCCTGAACCAGATTCTCTCCGATGCCGAGCTTGCACAGGGCCGTGAATTTGTGGCGCTTGATCGGGCGCTGGGTCGCGTGTTGGTGGAGGATGTGGCGGCTGCGGTAGACGTGCCGCCCTGGGACAATAGCGCTATGGATGGTTTTGCCGTGCATAGCGAGGACGTGGCCTCAATACCGGCAACACTGCCTATAGTTCAACGTATTGCCGCGGGGGCTGTTGGCTCCAGGTTGGAGCGCGGCACCGCAGCACAAATATTTACCGGTGCTCCGGTGCCTGAAGATGCGGATGCAGTCATCATGCAGGAAAATACCCGCCGGCATGGGGATCAGTTGGAATGTCAGTCGGTGGTGGTCGCTGGTGACAATATCCGGCCAAAGGGCCAGGATATCGCGCGAGGCGCAGTGCTGTTGCGGCGGGGGCGGCGCCTGCAAGCCCAGGATCTCGGCGTATTGGCTTCGGTAGGCATTGCCGAGGTAGCGGTGCTGCCGCCCCTGCGAGTGGGCATGTTTTCAACCGGGGATGAGCTGAGAGAGCCCGGCCAGGAATTGGCATCGGGCCAGATTTACAACTCCAATCGTTATACATTGATCGGTATGTTACAGGCGCTCGGCTATGAATACCGGGATTTTGGTGTCGTGGCTGACACTCTCGAGGCCACTACGCAATTGCTGCGGCGCGCTGCCGGGGAGTGTGATCTGTTGATCAGCACCGGCGGTGTTTCTGTGGGTGAGGAAGACTACGTGAAAGCCGCAGTCGAGGCCTTGGGTGAGCTTAGCCTGTGGAAGCTGGCGATTAAACCGGGCAAGCCCCTGGCTTATGGCAGGGTTTGCGGCGTGCCCTTCTTCGGTTTGCCGGGGAATCCGGCGGCGGCATTCGTCACCTTTGGTCTGGTAGTCAAAGCCTATTTATTTGCCATGCAGGGTGTGGATCAGCCCCCCTGTCGAAGCTGGCGTGTTGAGGCCGGGTTCGACTGGGACAAGCCTGGCTTGCGGCAGGAGTATCTGCGAGGCAGCTTGCACACCGACAAGGACGGTGTGCAGATTGCCCAAATATTCAGCAACCAGAGCTCTGGCGTGCTGTCGGTGATTAGCCGGGCCGATTGCCTGGTGGTGATGCCTGTTGGCGCCAGCTGCAAGCGTGGAGATCTGGTTGAAGTTATTACGCTGAAGGAGTGGCTGTTTTAACTGGCGATCAGTCAGTCTTGCAACTGCTCGAATACCAGGGTGGCATTGGTGCCGCCAAAGCCAAAGCTATTGGACATGACGCAACGCAGCTTGACGTTATCCTGGCGTTCGACACAAATATTCAAGCCCTCTGCATCAGGATCCATCTCGGTGATATTGGCGGAGGCGGCAACAAAATTATGTTGCATCATCAGCAGGCTGAAAATCGCCTCCTGAGCACCGGTTGCTCCCAGCGAATGCCCCGCCAGCGATTTGGTGGAGCTGACCAGGGGCATTGTCTGGCCCAGGAAGGTTTCGCGAATCGCCTTTAGTTCCTGCATGTCTCCTGCCGGTGTGGAGGTGCCGTGTGAATTAATGTAGTCGACCGGGCCACTGGCAGTCGCCAATGCCTGACGCATACAGCGCACCGCTCCCTCGCCACTGGGCGAGACCATATCGCAGCCATCTGAGGTGGCGCCGTAGCCGGTGATCTCGGCGTAGATCTTTGCGCCCCGGGCCCTGGCGTGTTGCAGCTCTTCCATTACCAGCATACCGGCGCCACCGGCAATCACGAATCCGTCCCGGCTGCGGTCATAGGGCCGCGATGCAGTCTCGGGGGTATCATTGTATTTGGTCGATAGTGCGCCCATGGCGTCAAATAGGCAGCTCAAGGTCCAATGCTCTTCTTCGCCGCCGCCAGCAAATACCACATCCTGTTTGCCCAATTGAATCAACTCCATGGCATTGCCGATGCAATGGGCGCTGGTGGCGCAGGCCGAGGAAATGGAGTAGTTAACGCCCTTGATCATAAACGGCGTTGCCAAACAGGCGGACACGGTGGAGCCCATGGTCTGGGTGACGCGATAGGGGCCAATACGCTTGAGGCCGCGCTCGCGTAAAATATCAGCAGATTGCACCACATTAGCGGAGGATGCGCCGCCGGAGCCGGCGATAATTCCGCTGCGCTCATTGGAAATGTCCCGCTGGTCCAGGCCCGCGTCTTCAATAGCCTGCTGCATGGCGATATACGACCAAGCGGATGCATCGCCCATAAAGCGTAGCGCCTTGCGGTCGATGTGGTCTTTCAGGTCAATATTGGGGCGCCCGGAGACATGGCTGCGAAACCCCATTTCGTGGTAAATGGCATTGTGCTTGATGCCCGAGGTGCCATTTCGCAGGGAATCGACCACAGACTCGGCGCTATTGCCCAGACAAGACACCACACCCAGACCGGTGACTACTACCCTTTTCATATGGCACTCCTTAGTTGGCATCCATCTTGCGGCGAGCCTGCGTAGTTAACCTGCGTA
>CBDUUA010000346.1:0-3335 GCA_965370135.1 uncultured Cellvibrionales bacterium | reverse complement strand
TTTTCGAAGTTTGCATTTTTCAGATTTGCCTCTTCAAAATCAAAATTTTCCAAATTAGTATTGTGTAAGTCGATGTTCTGAAGATCTGCTTTCCTGAAGTCGGTATGCCGATCACTGGCCGGCTTTTTCATTAACTCACCACTTGTGATTTGTTGGATAAGGCTCCGTCCTTTCGGAGTTTTCCAGCGCTTTTTCAAGTGATTTTTACGTGTGAATCTTTTGAATCGACTTGCCATGATATCCCCTGTAAAAAACGGACGATGATTGAAAATAAGGTGCCTTAGTATTTAACCGCATGTAGCGAGTATTGTAAAAAGCTCAATGGCGGAGAGTGAATCAACCGCGTACTAAAGCTCGGCAGCCAACTCTCGCGTCAGCTCGGCGGCCGGCACTTCCTTGCAAGCACGGGTATTTTGACCGGCCCAAAGCGACGAGAAATCATCCCGACCCTGTTTTTCCGCTGCAGCGCGCAAGGGCGCAAGAGCGCCGGCAGCCAGGGGAAAAGCCGGCATCGCCGCGCCGATCGGCCCCAGCTCGGACACCAGGCGATTGACAATCGAACGCGCCGGTCGCCCGGTAAACAGATTGGTCACTGCCGTATGGCCGGCAGCCTCACTCTTGAGCGCCGAGCGATGCAATGCACTGGTTTTGGCCTCAGTGCACAGCAAGTATACTGTACCCACCTGCACCCCCGCAGCGCCAAGCTTCAATGCAGCGGCGACCCCACTGGCATCGGCAATACCACCGGCAGCAATGACCGGCAGTTTCACAGTTTGCACAATTTGCCGCACCAGGGCAAAGGTGCCCATCTGGGTGCTGAGGTCTTCCGACAAGAAAATCCCTCGGTGACCGCCCGCTTCCAGGCCCTGGGCAATGATGGCGTCAACCCCTCTCGCCTCGAGCCAATGCGCTTCTTCTACGGTAGTGGCTGAGCACAGAATCTTCGCACCCCAAGCTCTTACCCTGGCCAACAAATCGGCCGACGGTAGACCAAAGTGAAAGCTGACAACGGCGGGTCGGTACTGCTCCAACACACCCACCATATCGGCACTAAACGGTGCCCGCCCCGGGCCGACCGGAATCGTGTCTGGATCTATGCCATAGGTTTTGTAATACGGCGCCAGCTTGGCACGCCAGGCCTCCTCGCGCTCAGTACTGACCACCGGTGGCATATGGCAAAAGAAATTGGCATTGAACGGTCTGGTTGTTTGCGCCTTGATTGCCTCCATCTCTGCGCGCATAGCTTCGAGGCTGAGCATGGCACAGGGTAGAGACCCCAATCCGCCGGCGTTGGACACGGCCACTGCCAGGGCACTGCCTTGTACCCCCGCCATCGGCGCCTGGATAATGGGTAGTTCGATACCCAGTAAAGTTGCTAGTGTCATAGTCTGCCAATTAGTGATAGTGCACTTCGGCTTATTGCAACCCTGTGGCCAGCGCGACTCGATTTAACCGGCCTTCTGGTCCTTCTCGCTAAAAAAGAATCGGTAGATAGCGGCGCCGAGGACACCACCTACAATGGGTGCAATCCAGAACAACCAGAGTTGGGCAGTGGCCCAATCGCCGACAAAAACCGCCACTCCGGTACTACGTGCAGGATTAACCGAGGTATTGGTAACCGGAATACTGACTAAGTGGATGAGCGTGAGACCCAGGCCAATCGCAATAGGTGCAAGTCCGGCCGGCGCACGCTCGTCGGTAGCCCCGAGAATAATTAACAGGAACATCATTGTCATCACCACTTCAGTCACCAGCGCCGACAGCATGGAGTAGCCCCCCGGCGAATGCTCGCCATAGCCATTGGCCGCGAACCCGGCCGACACATCAAAGCCCGCCTTGCCGCTGGCGATCAGGTAGAGTACGCCACCCGCAACAATCGCTCCCACCACCTGGGCAGCAATGTAAGGCAGCAGCTGGTTGGCAGGGAAACGAGCACCGGCCCACAAGCCAATTGAGACCGCCGGATTGAGATGGCAGCCGGATATATGGCTGAGAGCAAAGGCCATGGTCAACACCGTCAGACCGAATGCCAGCGAGACGCCCAGCAAGCCAATGCCTACATCGGGAAATGCAGCGGCGATCACGGCACTACCACAGCCTCCGAGAACCAGCCAAAACGTACCAATAAACTCTGCCACATACTTTTCCATTTGCGGTTTCCTTCCATTAATGAGATGTAAATTGACACTTGAAGCAACTCTTGATGCAACTCTTGATGCAACACCGAGCCACCAGACCTGACGAGGATACCGCTATTCCAATTGGATAAACTGATATTCCATGTTCTCGGCCTTGGATATTTCATCCAGGCCGGTAATGCAAACATTCAGGTCTTTCAAGATGCCATCCTCAATACCGTAGATCCAGCCATGGACCGCCAGGGTCTGTCCCGACTTCCACGCATTCTGGACGATGGTTGTGTGGCAGATATTTGCCACCTGGCCAACCACATTGAGCTCACACAATATATTGTGGCGGTCTTCCGGGTTTTCGAGAGCGTCGATTTTTTCCTGGTGATAGCGATAGGTGTCCTGGATATTGCGCAGCCAATTGTCGATCAAACCGTGATCGTTGTCATCCATAGCGGCCTTGATTCCTCCGCAACCGTAGTGGCCGCAGACAATAATATGTTTTATTTTTAGCACTTCAACCGCGTATTGAATTACCGACAAGCAATTCAGGTCGGTATGGATAACCAGGTTGGCGATATTGCGATGCACGAATATTTCACCCGGCGGCATACCGACAATTTCATTGGCCGGCACCCGGCTATCAGAACAGCCAATCCACAAATACTCAGGATGTTGCTGCCGCGAAAGCTTGGTAAAAAAATCGGGGTCAGCTTGTTTTACCCGGTTGGCCCATTTTTTATTGTTTTCAAAAATATTTTGGAGGATTTGCATGGCTGGTATTCGCTGTTTTTCTGTTGGTTTATGCGGCTGCATAAGCGGTGCGAATTAATAGCTATTCATCGAGTAGCCATCATTCATCCGGGCTTGCAGACAGGGACAGAGCAGGAATTCGCAATATTCGCACAGGTATCATCTTTTTTCCAGAACTGAACTTGAGCCTCTGGGCTATCAAGATGATGGCTGGGGTCGAGTAAACTCAACCCTCCACTTACCAAACATTGAAGTAATGGCTGTTTGGATGTACAGTGTTATCAATGGAACCGTCAGTTCAAAATCCCCTCGATCAAGCCCGGTCTGATCCGCTCAACACACTTGCGGTCAGCAATCTCAAGGGCGTGGGTCCAAAGTTGGCGGAAAAACTGCAAAGCCTGGCCATACATCAGATACAGGACTTGCTGTTTCACCTGCCGCTCCGCTACCAGG
>CBDUUA010000345.1:0-3343 GCA_965370135.1 uncultured Cellvibrionales bacterium | reverse complement strand
ATATCTAATAGAAACAAGGAGATAGCTTCTTTTGTTGTTTTATTAAATCAACTGATTGTAAAGTTTTTCGACACTTCTCAATCGATAGCGGGAAGGGGAAGGGAGAGGTATCGGGTCACCGAGTGTTTATGGCAAGCGGTGTATTAATCATAAGTATTGATCATAGTATTGATCATAAGTATCGATATAAGCTAAGTCGAATGCCGTTAAGGGGATGGTGTTAGGTAGGTAGGTAGGTGGTGTTATGACAAAGCTGTTTTATTGACCGCCATTCTTGACGACTATTATCGACGGCCGGTATCGACGATCAGTTCGCGATCCACATAATTGGTTTTAAGCCACCAGCGCTTGTCATCGGTTTCATATGGATGGCGCCTGCGATCGATGAATCGTCTGCGGCAATGAATGCGGCCAGCGAGTTTGCGCTTACTGCGCCGATCGCCCTGGTGTCTGCGGTCACGAAAGATTTGTGCTGTCATGGGTTCAATGTAACAAACCCGGCCGCTTCCGTCCCGGTAAATCTTCACAATTCAGGCCTTGCTCCCCTTGGACATTGGTCGAATGTGCCAGGCTATCCTTAATTTTCAGTAATCAATATCCCAAGCCGTTGCACCCAGGCTCTACTTTCAGTAGTTTGCCGGCAATTCTTCAAGGGATAGTTCTCGTCATCATGTGGGATATTACAACGGATTTTTTAGTGGTGGGCAGTGGTGCGGGCGCTATGACTGCCGCGGTAACGGCCAATGAATTTGGCGCCGAAAGTATCGTTATCGAAAAGACAGATCGATACGGCGGCACATCTTCGCTCTCCGGTGGTGTGATCTGGATTCCCAATAACCGCAGTATGGCAAAAAAGGGCATTGTCGATAGCGAACAGGATGGCATGGACTATTTGCGCCAGGTAACAGGGGGAGTGGTAGCCGACGATAAGCTGCAGGCCTACGTTCGTTACGGCACCGAAATGGTAGATTTTCTCGCCCAGGTCGCCGATATGCCTTTCGAGGCTGCGGTTCGCTATGCGGACTATTATCCGGACTTGCCCGGAGGCAAGGTTGGTGGCCGATCCATGGCTCCGCCCACCTATAGCCGCCGCAAGCTGGGAGCACAGGCCGATAGCCAGCGTCCCCCCCTCGCCTGGGGCTTCAGTAAATTTTCACTGACTGTCACCGAGGGCAGGGAAGTGATGGATATGGGCTGGAAGGCTTATGCCATCATTGCCTGGCATATTCTTCGTTACTCTCTGGATATTCGCGCCCGGCGCCTGGGCCGAGAGGACGACCGGCTTACCCTGGGGCAGGGCCTGGTCGGCAATTTGCGGGGCGCCATGCTCAAGCGCGGCATTCCCCTCTGGCTGAATACCTCCGCCCGGCAATTGTTGCGGGAAAACGGTCGGGTAGTGGGTCTGCTTGCCGACAGGGGCGGGCAGGCCATACGCATCAGGGCGAAGCAGGGAGTGTTGTTGGCGGCGGGGGGCTTTGGGCAAAATATTGCCATGCGACAGCAGTACGGACAGCTGCCCACTGGCGAAGGCTGGAGCAATGCGGCGCCGGGGAATACCGGCGACGGCATCAAGATGGCGCTGGAGTTGGGCGCGGCACTGGAGTATATGGATGCAGCCTGGTGGACGCCCTCCGTGCGCTTGCCGGACGGCTCCCCTCTGGCCCTGATCCACGGCAAGGCATTGCCCGGGTCGATGTTTGTCGACCACCGGGGGCGGCGGTATACCAATGAAGCCGCGCCCTATGAGGATATCGTCAAGGATATCTGGCGACACCATGATAACGGCCAATCCTGCATTCCGTCTTTCATGGTGTTTGATGCGCGCTTTCGCCATAACTATCCTGCTGCCAGCTTGCCACCAGCCAAGGTGCTGCCCGATGCCCTGCTTCCCGAGGCCTACAAGCATGGTCAGTTCCTCAAAAAAGCCGATACCATCGAGCAGTTGGCGCAGTTGCTCGGTATTGATGTTGACGGCTTGCTGCAGACGGTTGCCCGCCACAATGAGTTTGCCCGCACCGGCAAGGATCTGGATTTTGCTCGTGGCGAGAGTGTCAGTGACCGCTATTATAGCGACCCCAAGGTTGCTCCCAATCCCAATTTGGCCGCGATAGAAAAACCGCCTTTTTACGCCATGGAAATTTACCCCGGGGATCTGGGCACCAAGGGCGGTGTCAAGTGCGATGCCAAAGCGAGGGTGCTGGATACCGCCGGTGACATTATCGAAGGGCTCTATGTCACCGGCAATTGCGCGGGTTCCGTCATGGGAAATAGTTATCCCGGGGCCGGCTCGACTATTGGCCCCTCAATGGTTTTTGCCTACCTGGCAGCCCTGCATGCGGGGGGCAAGCTGCAATAAGCTAGCGCCAGGAGCCTGTCCGAAAATTGCGATCGTCGCGAAGGCGCGACAGATTTAGCCGCGGTAGGCCAGTCCGTTATCGGACAGCCTATTGGCAGCGGCAGAAAAATCAGGCGTGACGCTGCGATCAGGTGTTATTATCCTAGAATCCGCAGTTGGGCATGGAATTATCGGGAAATCCCAGCTTGTCAGGCAAGGCGTCGCTCGCAGGTAATGGCCTACACCCTTGCCAAGAGCGATAACGAAGACCTGGCATGCTGGGATTTTTCGAGAAACCATGCAGCGTATGGCCATTCACCCAATGAGTGAGTACACAATGTTGAATATTTCATTTCATATCATATCAACACCTTGGCTCATAATTGAGCGTTCCACTGCGGAATCTAGGATTATCCGCCAATAGCTGATTGACGGTAGTGATAAGGTCGTACACAGGGCTTTCTATGAATGAGTTGGAATATCCGTATACCGAGGTGCCGGAGTTTGGCACCACGCTGGAGCTTGTGCCTGGCATACACTGGTTGCGAATGCCGCTGCCCCTGGCGCTGGATCATATCAATCTCTATCTGGTCGATGCCGGGGAGGGTTGGTATATCATCGATACAGGTATTAAAGGCAAGCAAGTACAGACGTACTGGAAATCAATCTTTGACCGCTACTTGCAGGGCAGGCCTGTGCTCGGCATTGTGGCGACCCATATGCATCCGGATCACATCGGGCAGGCCGGCTGGTTAGAGCAGTACTGGCAGGCGCCACTTTATATGACTCTGGGTGAATATTTCACCGCTCGAACCTTTACCGCCGGGCTAGGACCGACCATACCCTTTATGGCGCATCAGTTTTACCAGCGCGCGGGTTACAACGAAGACGAAATTTTGCGGCTGCGCAAACGAGCGAAGGGGTTTGCGTCGATTGTCGAACCCATGCCGGGGGCGTTTATACGCTTGAAAGACGAGGATGTGCTGCAATGGGGCGAGCGCAGCTGGC
>CBDUUA010000344.1:0-3351 GCA_965370135.1 uncultured Cellvibrionales bacterium | reverse complement strand
CATGCGCCGGATTCTACCCCAAATCGCACAACCTGTGCTAACCGGATAGGCATGGATGCATATTGACTACCCCTGTCGCTGTGTACCATCAGACCTGCTGTGGGCTTGCGCTTCCACATAGCCATCATCAAGGCATCGTTAACCAGGGGCGCAGTCATTCGCTCTGACATAGCCCATCCCACCACTGCGCGTGAATAGAGGTCAATCAGGACCGCCAGATAGAGCCAGCCCTCATCGGTTGGGATATAGTGCATCTAATTCAGGGACCAAAGGGGACGCTAGCGAATTCTGAATATCTTGCAGCAAAGGCATTACTTTGGCGTCTTTAAAGTAGCTAAGTTGCAGGCGTCCCTCCAGGCTCTTTCTCGTATTATGCGCTGCCGAAGGGCTCTGTGGTCGAATAAATTCGACCCTACAAATGCCTCGGTTGAACCTGCAGCCGTATGCATTCGAGCCTACAAAATAAACGGCACCAGCACTTTCCGATCGGCCGGATACTCCGGAAATTTTTCCCGGTACCAGCTGTGCACCTGAAAGGCGCGGGGCACCAGGTTGGCCGCGCTTACCAGCAGCACGAACACCGCACCGAGGGACCAGGTGGCGATGGCAAAGCCGGTAAAGGACAGCAGCTCGCTGAAATAGCTGGGGCTGCTGACATAGCGAAACAGCCCCCCATAGGGAATACGGTAGATTTTTTCACCCCGCGCCGCCTCCTCCACGCTGCGCAAATTGCGCAGGATCGCATCCGAGTGAAGGTTCAGGCCGAAGCCGGTGAAGTAGATTGCCATGCCGATGATAAAGCGCGGATCGGTAAACCAGTCCGGCGTATAGTGTGTGCCCAGATGGGCGATATAGACCGCGTTCAGGTAACCGTGCAGGGTAGTCACCAGCCATCCCGCCACTATCACCATAATACTGAATGAGCCTTTCGCTCCCTTCGCCACCCGCATCAACCAGGGAAACACAAAGCCCCGGTTGCCGTAGTGCAGTAGCCAGATGCCGAGAAAGAACAGGGGCACCAACTCGAAGCGATTCTGGCCGTGAAAATAGAACCAGACAAAGCTCACGGTGGCGGGTAGCTCCATCAAAAACCAGCCCCACCGGGGCGGTAGACTCACACCGTATTTATCAGAGGCAAAACGACCGTAGGGCGCCTGTACAAACAGGGCGCCCAGCAGGATGACGGCGGCGTAGATAAAGCTGCCGATCAATATGGTGTGGTAGGTCGATGCCTCCATTAACCCGTTCATCAATTCGCTCATGACGCCCTCCTTCGCTTATTCCTTCACTTATTCCTTCACTTATTCCTTCATTTATTCCTTCGCTTATTCCTTCGCCAGGGCCTTTGCTTACACCTTCCTGATTATCCAAAAACATCAGCTGATGTTACCACCCGAGACGGGATCGCCGGAGCATTTCGCAGAGGTGACTTTGGTCGAATGACAAATCCGCAGGATAGCGGATTTGCACAGCCTATTCTGCCCGAAGGGTGAGGCACATGGATGTGCCGAATGCATTCGACCCTACAACTCCACCCACCCTGCTGCAGGGTCGAATTTATTCGGCCACTTTAGTTAACTGAGGTTTATGGGTAATCAGGTACGTTTTTTAAAGAGCAAAGCAGACAAACCCACATCTCGCGGCGAAGTATGCCACGGCAGCGGTGTTACCGCGCGGCGGATCAATGACAATTCGGTTAACTTTAAGGTGCTGTGCTACGGGCTGGTGTAAGATGCCGCCCCAAATTGAAGCATTGCCCATCATCAGGGAGACCCATCATGGCGATCGTCAAAAAATTGGACACCCCCGAAGGAGCCCGCAGGCGACTCCAGTTACTCAGCCCGGCCGATTTGGAGCCGATCGGTGAAATCGAGGCGATGACCCCCGCAGACGTTAAAGCGGCGCTGGACAAGGCGCGGCTGGCGCAACAATCCTGGGCCCGGCTGTCTTTCAAGGAGCGTGCGGAGTACGTATTGAAGGGCCTGGATGTACTGGTGGCGCGACAGGATGAATTTATCGATATCATCCTCAAGGAGACCCCGAAAACCCGCAACGAAGCACTGATGATGGATATTCTCACCAGCTGCGATGTGATGCTCTACTACGCCAAACAGGCGGCGAAAATCCTCAAGACCGAGAAGCGCACACTCCACGGCCTGATCGGCATGACCAAGAAGCTGCAAATTCACTATGTGCCGCTGGGTGTTATCGGCGTGGTTAGTCCCTGGAACGCGCCCTTTATCCTGTCCCTGAATCCCACGGTGCAGGCGCTTATGGCCGGCAACGCGGTGATGATCAAGCCCTCCTCCGCCACCGCTTTTTCCGGCGGCCTGGTGGGTAAAATCTTTGAGGAAGCGGGCCTGCCGGAAGGACTGGTTACCATTCTGCAGGGTGACAGCAGCACCGGCCAGGCGCTGCTGGAAGTGGGTGTCGACAAGATCTCCTTCACCGGCAGCGAAGGTGTCGGGCGCCATGTCGGCGTCACCTGTGCCGAGCGCTTTATCCCCTGCTCACTGGAGCTGGGCGGCAAGAACCCCTTTATCGTCTGTGCCGACGCCAATATCGACTATGCTGCCGGCGCCGCCGTCGCGGGGAATTTTCTCAACGCCGGCCAGTACTGCGGCGGCAATGAGATCTCCTATGTCGAGCAGGTGGTAGCCGAGGCCTTTACCCAAAAGGTGGCGACCCTGACGAATCAACTGCGCCAGTCCAATACCGGAGAATTCGACGTCGGCGGCCTGTATACGGAAGATCAGCTCAAGCTGGTCGAGGAACTGGTACAGGATGCCATCGACAATGGCGCCACGGTGCTGGCCGGCGGCAAGCGCAACCCCAACTTGAAAGGCCTGTACTTCGAGCCGACCGTGTTGACGGATCTCACTGCGGATATGCGCGTGCTCAACGAGGAGGTCTTTGGCCCGGTCATGTGCATCGTACCGGTCGCCAGCGCCGAAGAAGCGGTAACCCGCACCAACGCCACCAATTACGGCCTCACCGCCAGTGTTTGGAGTACCGATATCGCCAAGGCCACCGACATCGGCACCCGGATCAAAACCGGCTGTATCGATATCAACGCCTTCGCATCGTCCTACGGCACCACTGAAGCACCCTTCGGCGGCCGCAAGGCCAGCGGCGTCGGCCAAGTCAACGGCCCCTCCGGCTTGCGCTCCTACTGCCACGCCATGCCGGTACAAGTCGATCGCTTCAAGGGCAAGCAAGCGGCGGCCATGTATCCCAAGAGCACCAAGACCGACGACGGCTTCCAGAAGTTTATAAGATTTCTCTACGGCACCCGCTTCGGCCGCATGCTCGCGATGTTGCGTTTGCCGTTCTAGGATCACAGGTTCAGGT
>CBDUUA010000343.1:0-3352 GCA_965370135.1 uncultured Cellvibrionales bacterium | reverse complement strand
CGTATACATCCTGTGTTCAATCCCGGGATCTGGATGAATTTCACCAGAATTGCTACCAAATAGCGGGGTTTCCCGACTACCTGGCCTACAGTCACGGGTCGAACCCGATGCGGGTTATCGACAATGTCAGCATTCCGTTGATGGCTCTCAATTCCAGGGATGACCCCGTCTGCGCCAGCCAGAATATCGATGACAATATGGATTCGATTGCAGGGCTTGCCAATGGCCTTCTGGTGATAACCTCCAGGGGCAGTCACTGCGCCCACTTCGCGGGCTGGTCGATGAAGCCCTGGGCCAGCCAATTGATGGTAGAGTACCTGGCAGCCAATCACGCAAGCTTGAAAAAAATCGATTCAGGGGTCAGCTATGCGCACCAAAGTGGAATTCACCAGTAACGGCAACACCCTCGCTGGACTATTGCAGACCCCCGACAGCGCGGTGCGTTGTTACGCCCTGTTTGCCCATTGCTTTACCTGCGGCAAAGATATACTGGCCGCCTCGCGCATTGCCACGGCACTGAACCTGCGGGGGATTGCCGTGTTGCGCTTTGATTTCACCGGCCTCGGCAATAGCGATGGCGATTTTGCCAATACCAATTTCTCATCCAACACCCGGGATCTGCTGGCCGCCGTGGCGTTTTTGCGACAACACTACCAGGCCCCTGCCCTGTTGATCGGACACAGCCTGGGCGGCGCAGCCGTTCTCGCAATGGCAGACAAGGTGCCGGAAGCAACCGCTGTGGTAACTATCGGAGCGCCTTGGGAACCCACCCGCATCATGCATAATTTTGCCGCCTCACTCGAGGAAATCAACGCCACGGGGGAAGCTGAAATCACCCTGGGACACGGCCAGTTTCGCATCAAAAAACAGTTTTTGGATGACTTGCAGTCACAGGGGAGCGGGCAAATTGGCAAACTGCGCAAGGCGCTGTTAGTCATGCACTCACCTCAGGATGAAACCGTACCCCTGGTGGAGGCCGAAAAAATTTACGTGGAGGCGAAACACCCGAAAAGTTTTATCAGCCTCGACCAGGCTGATCACTTGCTGAGTAACAAACAGGATTCCGACTACGTTGCCGAGGTGATTGCCGGCTGGGCCAGTCGCTATTTGCCCGAGAGCGCCCGCTACAGTATGGACGTCAGCAAGGGCCATGTGCTGATAGAGGAGAAGAATCAAAAATTCACCCAGCACGTCAGCACTGACAGCCATTACTGGTTGGCAGACGAACCGACTGCATTCGGTGGCGATAACGCGGGCCCGGACCCCTACGAGCACTTGCTCGCGGCCCTCGGCGCCTGCACCTCGATGACGCTACGACTCTACGCCAATCGAAAAAAGCTGTCATTGGAGAATGTCCAGGTCGAGTTGAACCACCGGCGCTGCCACGAAAAAGACATCGAGGGCTGCGAGCAGCACGGCGGCGCGCTGGAGATCATCAGTCGCAAGATTCGTATCGAGGGCGACCTCAGCCCGCAACAGCGCCAGCGGCTGCTGGAAATCGCCGATAGATGCCCGGTACACAAAACCCTTCACCACCCGCTGCGCGTGGTCACCGAGGCCATGGAGTCCGATTGAAGATCGGCGTAAACCTTGCCGGATGGGGCTACCAATATATCGGTGCGAGCTGCTTTGTCTTTGTCTTTGTCTTTGTCTTCTTCTATCTGATTAGGTGATGCACTTGGAATTTGAAACCGCATCATAAATTTCGACCCAAATGAGACAGTCGATCAGCGAGTTTCAAGGTCACTTATGAGTCCGTTGTGTGCCATGAACCGACATTCGAGCAATACTGCTATGAGGCTAAAGCAGGTATTGAAAATCACCTACCTTTTAGTTCCTGGGCTTGAACTTGTGTGCGTCTATAAAATTTACCTAGAGCTTTGTCAGCGGCTCGCCTTTCAGAGAGACTGGCTGAATTCAGGGCCTCCTCTCGAAGTAACTTGAGGTAATTGCCTAAACGCCTCTTATCCAAATTGTCTGAATCAACAGCCTTCTGAACCGCACAGCCAGGTTCCTTTTGATGTTGGCAGTCACTAAATCGACACTGCTTCGCATAAGCTTCAATGTCTGCAAAGGTCGTAGCAATGCCCTCCTTGCAATCGACAAGTTGAATTTCCCTCATGCCCGGAGTATCTAAAATCAAACCGCCTACGGCTAAAGGAATTAGTGAGCGGCTCGTCGTTGTATGGCGACCCTTGGCATCATCTTTTCTTATACTGGCAGTACTCTGTCGATTCTCACCAAGTAAGGTGTTAATCAAGGTTGATTTCCCAACACCGGATGAACCTAATACGGCTATAGTGGCCCCTTCTTTCATCCAGGAAGAAAGTTTGGATACACTTTCTGCATCCAAACAATTGATAGATTCTGCCATAAGAAATGAATCAAGCTCCTGAACTTGCTCAACAAATCTTTCCGCATTTTCAGACAGGTCGCTTTTACTTAGGAGCACTACAGGCTCTGCCCCTGCTTCATTAACTAAAGCAAGATAACGTTCAATTCTATTGAGGTTAAAATCTTCATCCATGGAACTGACAATAAATGCCGTATCAACATTAGCCGAAATCAGCTGTTTCTTGAGCTTGCTACCAGCCGCCTTTCTCGAGAAACAGGTTTTGCGATCTAGGCGGCGCAATAATTTTTTTTGACTATCTAGCAATAACCAATCACCCACTGTCAATTCATCCATGCTTGGTAATAAGGTGATATTGAAATTCTCTGAGCCTGTAGCAAGCGTCACTTCAGATTTGTACTGCTCAATTACTCGTGCAGGAATGGCTTCATCCCATTCCTCTAACGATAGTTGCTGTTGAAAAAACGGCTGCCAGCCTAAACCGGCAAGTGAAGTTAAATGTGACATCGAAAATCCCTTATTTACTTTCGCTAGTATAAACCAGCCTTATTACCTGCCGGAACAGTTCTTTTATCTGCTTTTCGCTCTGAGATCTAGAAACGTAGCGCTCGTATAACTTACGGGTACGCTGGATAAAAAATTAGTGGAAGCCAGTTCTTGGCTGGAACCATTTATTTGGAGTTGTTTGATAAACGAATACTGTACGTCGGTAGGGGGTCGTCTGCCGCCTGACCGGCAGCGAACGGCAGCTATCGAGAATCGCGGTCAGTCAGGCTTGACCTGACTGGGGTGGTTGGGACATCGGCTTGTTGTGTGCCAGTTTTGGTCATAGCGCCGATTTGGGGTACAGCGTGAAACCACAAAAGAAATTAGGGGTCAAAATTAGGGGTCACGTCTTGCATTCAAACATTCAACGATTCATCTTTTTTATCGCTCGACTGACCGTCGCATAATGCACCTCAAACTCAAGCGCTATTTCTTTCATTGTGTAAGCACCCG
>CBDUUA010000342.1:0-3369 GCA_965370135.1 uncultured Cellvibrionales bacterium | reverse complement strand
ACAACCTGCCCAACGACAACCTGCAAGCAAGCACCGGTGAGCCGAGCGCGTCACCAGCTGCTGGCCAGGCCGAGCAAGCTGAACGAGCAGAGCCATCGCGGCCGGAAACCTATACTCACCGCCGGGTGGTGCGGGCGGCGCACTTGAAGGAACAGCGCCGTATGCGCAGCGATGAAGTCCACTATTTCGATCACCCGCTGATGGGCGTTCTGGTGCGCATCAGCCCACTGCCGTAATCCGGTTGCTGCCATAATCCAGTTAAAGTCCAGCATCAATCAGACTGCGCCACCAAACCGGCAATAGCAGCCGGCGCCAGCGGCATATTGGCATCGACCACCACACCCATATCCTCGATGCTGATCGGCTCGCTGGCCAGGCCGGCGGCCCAATTCACCACCAGGCACAAGCCCGCATAGGGCAGCTCCAGCTCCCTTGCCAGCGCCGCCTCGGGCATCGCGGTCATACCGACGATATCGCAACCGTCCCGCTGCAGTCGCCGGATCTCGGCGGCGCTTTCCAGCCGCGGCCCCTGGGTACAGGCGTAAGTAGCGCCATCCATTGGATTCATACCCTGCGCCGTTGCCGCTAATAGTAGTTGCCGACGCAATGCGCCGTCATAAGGCTCGGTAAAATCGACATGTTGTGTTTGGGTGCTGCTTGCGTCATAGAAGCTGTGTACACGACCCCAGCTGTAATCAATAATCTGGTCGGCAATAACCCATGCCCCGGGGGCCATCGCCCCGGAGATACCGCCGACAATATTGATGGTCACGATATGACTGGCGCCGAGATCCCTCAAGGCCCGGATATTGGCGCGATAGTTGATCGCGTGGGGCGGCACATGGCGACCCTGACCGTGCCGGGACAGGAACAGGATTCGAGAGCCGTTGAGCCCACCCTCGAGCACCGGTGCAGAGGTTTCACCATAAGGTGTTTCGAGTCGGTGCTGACGCACATCCTGCAGGCTGTCAAAATCGAATAGCCCACTACCGCCAATGACTGCGAGGGTCATGGTCATAGGGATTCGCCAATCATCGGCTCGGGTACATTTGCCTGGCTCTCCCCCGCGGCCAAATGTACCGTGGTTGTCGGAAAGGCAATCTCGGCGCCACAAGCGATGATGATATCGCCAATTTTAAGCAATACATCATGCTTGACCTCGTGATAACGCACCCAGTCCGTGGTATGGGTAAAGGTATAGACGAAAAAGTCCAATGATGACGCACCAAAGGCATTGAAGTTGACGATCAAGGTGCGCCCGGTATCGATATCCTCATGCTCTTGTAACATTTTCCTGACATCGTTGACGATCTTGCCCAGCTGGGAAAAATCGCAATAGCGCACACCAATGGTTTCGTAAATGCGACGATTGCGCATGCGCGAGGGGTTCTCGACGGCAATCGTGGTAAAAGCTGCATTGGGCACATAGAGGGGGCGCTGATCGAAGGTGCGAATGCGGGTGCTGCGCCAGCCAATGTTCTCAACGGTGCCCTCAATGGATCGGTCCGGGGAGCGTATCCAGTCTCCCACGGCAAATGGCTGGTCGAGATAGACCATCACCCCGCCAAAAAAATTGGCCAGCATATCCTTGGCGGCGAAACTGAGCGCGATACCACCGATACTACCAAACGCCAGCACCCCCGAAATGTTGTAACCCAGTGTCTGCAGTGTCACCAGTACCGCAGTCACCATTACCGCGGTACGCAATAATCGCCCGAATGTATGAATGGTCTCCGGATCCATACCGCCGCCGCTATCCCGGGTGCGAACCACCCCTGCCTCTGCGGTTTTCAGGAAGCGAACCACGAACCAGGTCAAGCTGGCTATCACCAGCACTTCGCGCAGCGGATCGATATACTCAAATATCACGGCGCCACTGGCGCGTTGAATCACCTCACCAATCCAGCTAATACCCAGCACCCACAGCAGCAGCAAAGCCGGCGCCCTGAAGGCGCGAACAAAGGCGTCATCCCAAAAATTGTGGGACTTGGCCGCCTGTGCCGCAAGCCGCCGCATTAGCCACCGCATCACCAGATCGGCAACGGCGATAGCCAGCACCACTACAAATATCCAGACTACGATACCGGTGTCATTGCTTTGCAGCTGATTAAAACTATCCAGTATTTGCTCGGCATTCATCGTCAAGGGGCTCACCTCCCATCTTTAATCCAGGATCACTGTCTGTCGCGATCTTCTGTAGCGATACCACGGTTGCCAATAACTCGCCTGCAGACTGCGGGCAGAGCTGCTTATACGATTATGTAGTAAAAAAACCCGTTGAAACAACTAAATGTTATTGGTTCAAGCGTAGCAGTTGCGTGTTCAATAAGCTTATGTCAGTCACCATCAGGCTAGCGAGGCTCCCGATGAAAACACCCGTTCCAGTAGTAGGCACCTGGTATCATGAAACCATTGAGAACCTGGTTTTCGAAGTAGTAGCGGTGGACGAGGACGCCGAAACCATCGAATTACAGCACATCGACGGAGAGATCAGCGAATTTGATTACGCCGTCTGGGAGGAGCTCTCCCTGGTGCAGGTTGAGCCGCCGGAGGACTGGCGCAAGGCCTATGAGCTAAGCAAGGAAGACAGCGCCGACAACGAAGCGGTGATCCATCCCGATAACGGCGCCAATCCGATCAGCGCTATTGAGCCCCAAATAACCCATGGCCTGCTGGATGATTGAGCCGGGTTCCTGTTAACCGCGCAGCTTGGGCCTACCTGGCAATATTCTGCCCCCGTTGAATTAAGGCCCGCCGTATAAGCCCCGCAATCCGGAGCCAGACTTCAGACACCGTACATCGCCCTCGGGCCGCCCGCTTTGAAACCGCAGCCCCAGGCAGCCCTAAAAAGCCGAACCGACTGGAGAATTCCGGCCCCGGCCTTGCCAATTCTGCCAAGCTGTATATAATACCAGTAACTGTATATCCATTCACTATCGCGTGATAGACGATAGACGATAGACGCGTGATAGTGAATAGGCGATAGGCGGGGATAGGGGATATCCTCTGTAGGGCGGAATTTATTCCGCCAAAGCATTTTGCCATGGCGTTGAACTGGCGGAATAAATTCCGCCCTACCAATACATCTCGAATCCAATATCGGCATTTGCAGAGGCCGACCATTCGAACGGGCACTAGACGGTGCACTAAGTAGTACGCCATTCCGGTATAGACAGTGCGGTATAGACAGTGCGATAAGGATAATGTGATATGGACGGTGTGATATGGAAAAACTAACTACCAGACAAAGCCAGGTGCTCGACTTGATCAGGGATCATATCGAGCAAACCGGCTTTCCCCCTACCCGGGCCGAAATCGCCCGCGAGTTTGGATTCCGCTCAGCCAACGCCGCCGAGGAGCACTTGCGAG
>CBDUUA010000341.1:0-3392 GCA_965370135.1 uncultured Cellvibrionales bacterium | reverse complement strand
ATTACCCATGATATGAAGCCCCATATGCCATTTAGAGGCCATATCCATATTGCGATAAACTCGCCCATATCTTCTTGCCATGCGGTATGAAAAGATAGCGAGTAAAATAGTAATCCAATAACCCATGAAGTACCCTGGACTCTCCAAACTGAAAGAAGCAACCATCTGATACAGGCAGGCACCAATCGCACTAATCATATCAATATTTCTGCGCCGGCCCGTTACCGGATGCCGCCAATAATTTATAGAATTCACCAGGACAAGAGTGGCAATAATAGTAAAATCATAAAGCCCAAAAACCATTGAAACGGCAACTGATATGCTTGAGAGCATTCCTGAATAAAAAATACGTTGCGAGTATTTTTTTGGCAGCATTAATTTTTCTGGCAAACAATTATCACTTTGCATAAGCCGATACTTTAACACTCCACCTCTCACCCGGTTCTCGTCAATCCCTTCCAACAGGTTTGCTCCCATGAACTTTGCTCCCATGACCAAGGAAGTTCTCCGCAAACTCGATAGTTACCTTTAGAATGGTCGCTATTTTTGCAACACACTAAAACGAAGACAAAAACGAATAAAGCATAAAGAAAACCAAGCGCAAAAAGGGCCGGGTGTAATAAAATGCCGCCGCAACCCCGGGCCTATTCCCTGGCAGCCGCTTCAGCTTGCTGGTTGGCCTGGATGGCCGTGAGCGCGACGGTGTAGACGATGTCGTCCACCAGGGCTCCCCGCGAGAGGTCATTGACCGGCTTGCGAATTCCCTGCAGCATCGGGCCGATACTGATCAGATCCGCACTGCGCTGAACCGCCTTGTAGGTGGTATTGCCGGTGTTCAGGTCGGGAAAAATAAATACGGTGGCCTTACCGGCGACGGGACTATCCGGCGCCTTGCTCTTGGCAACATTTTCCATAATGGCCGCGTCGTATTGGAGTGGCCCGTCGATGACCAGGTCGGGGCGGCGCTCTTTAGCAATTCGGGTTGCCTCCCGCACCTTCTCTACACCGGAACCGGTGCCGGATGAGCCGGTAGAGTAACTGATCATCGCCACTCTGGGCTCAATACCAAACGCAGCTGCGGAACTGGCCGATTGAATGGCGATATCGGCGAGTTCCTCCGCGTTGGGATCGGGATTAATAGCACAGTCACCGTAGACCAGCACCTGGTCCGGCAACAACATAAAAAAGATCGAGGACACCAGGTTCGCATCCGGCGCCGTCTTGATCAACTGCAGTGCCGGGCGGATAGTGTTTGCCGTGGTGTGAACAGCACCAGAAACCAGCCCGTCAACTTCATCGAGCGCCAGCATCATGGTACCCAAAACCACATTGTCCCGCAGTTGCTCTCGCGCCAACACGTCCTGCAAACCCTTGTGCTTGCGCAGTTCCACCATTGGCCCTACATAGCGCTCCAACACCTCCTCCGGATCGATAATTTCAACACCCTCGCTGAACTGCACACCTTGCTGTTCCGCTATCCGCTGGATTGCTTCAGGATTGCCGAGCAATACCGGTGTCGCGATTCGGCGCGCCGCACAAATCTCTGCGGCTTTGA
The DNA here is from genome assembly GCA_965370135.1 of uncultured Cellvibrionales bacterium. GTDB lineage: Bacteria > Pseudomonadota > Gammaproteobacteria > Pseudomonadales > JAHEGP01 > JAHEGP01. The sequence goes on along the minus strand of CBDUUA010000341.1, from coordinate 1,837 downwards.
TGGTGCGCGGCTCATGCCCCTCGGGCAGCACGATCCGACGGGGGATAGCCCTGGCAAGCTCGACCAGATGGTAGCGAAAAGCCGGGGGTGACAGCTTTAGGGGCCGACCGGAGCCCTGGGTCAGACTCTCTACCCATGCCTTGTCCATATGACTGGCAAAGTATTCCTGCACCAGTTCGATACGCTCGCCATCATCAACCGGCACCTCAGCATCGAAAGACTGCAATCGCTGCGCCGTCTCCCAGGTATTGGTGTCCGTGAGCAGAATGGGCAGACCGGTACTCTCAATCGCCCGCTCGCACAATTCAAAGATGCTTGTATCTATTTTGATATCGCCGGTCAACAGAATGCAAGCGATTTCCGTGCCGCTGATGGCCGCCAGGCAGGCGGCGAGCACCACATCGGGCCGATCTCCAGAGGTGACTAACAGGGAGCCGGGTTTGAAAAAATGCACCATATTCGGCACTGACCGGGCACAAAATGCCACGCTCTGCAGTCGCCGGGTGTGAATATCCCCCTCGTGCAAGATTTCTGCATCCAGATGCTTGGCCAGATCGATGACCCGGGGAGCGACAAGATCCTGACTCCAGGGCACGCTACCCAAAAGGCGAACCGGACTGTCACGAAATATCTGCAGAACTTCCATCGCGCTGTTACTGGTATCGCAAGTAGTATCAAGCAATTCACTGAGCACCGAACGCACTGGCTCCCCTCGATACAAAGGCGCACCCACCTTGTTGACGATACAGCCGACAAGACTGTCGTTGTGACGCCCTCCATGGGCGGCAACGGCCATCTCCAGGCGCTCCCTGAATTGCTGGGTATTGTTGAAATCCAGGCGCGTCACAAACACAATGTCGGCGCCAAGGGCCTTGGCCACCTCGTAGTTAAGTTTGGTCGCAAATGGGTGCCGAGCATTGGGAGCCAGCCCTTCGACCACGACTACCTCGGCTCCCGTAGTACCGCTCTTGAAGCGCTCGACGATGTTCTCCAGCAGATCTGCCATGCGACCCTGGGAGATCAGGTTTTCAGCTTCCCGGATATCGGTGGGTTCAGGGGGCAGCACTGCGGCGACACCGCGGATAAGCTCGGTTGCGCTCGCCGCCCCCGACAACCGGGGCTTTCGCGGTTCTACAGGCTGGAAGAAATTCACGGCGACGCCATGACGCTCCATGGCCCGAAACAGGCCAAGGCTGACAGAAGTTACACCGACACTGGATTCGAGGGGAATCAACATAACGGCTCTGGACATGGGGGCTCCCTGTTCCTGTTATTTTAAATTGTTGTAATGATCAAATTTGTAATTATTTAAAAAATAGTTGCGATCAATCAGGGGAAAACACTCCCTGACAGAGTGTCATTGCCAGCTTTAGTCCTCGGGCCGCCCCTGAAGCAAGGCGAGGGTGTGACGTGCAATTAGCATCTCTTCATCAGTCGGTATCACCAGCACCTCCACCTTTGAGTCCGGCGTGGAAATCACTGTCGCGTTGGCCTCGTTGGCGTCAGCATCCAGTTCGAGCCCCAGCCACTGGGCTTCCGCCCCCAGTCTCGCACGCACCTCTCGGGAGTTTTCACCAATGCCACCGGTAAACACCAGGGTATCGAGCCCCCCCATGGTGGCCATGAGCGCGCCAATCTCCCGATTCAGGTGGTGGACAAAATAGGATACGGCGAAATCCGCATTGGGATCGTCAGACTCCGTTAGCTCCCGCATATCGTTGCTGATGCCGGACAAGCCCAACAAGCCGCTCTTGCGATACAGTAATTCCTCCATTTCCCGGGCATCCATATGCTCCGACTCCATCAAATAGAGCAGCACCCCCGGGTCGATATTGCC
>CBDUUA010000340.1:0-3395 GCA_965370135.1 uncultured Cellvibrionales bacterium | reverse complement strand
TGGGTAAATATACCTGAAATTCCGTGCCCATTGCGCCTGTTCGAAAAACAATTTTTCCCTGCAATTTGTCCACCAGCGACTTCACTATGCTCAGGCCCAGACCACCATGGCCGTCACCCTTGATCGATGGTACGGGCTTGAAAATATTTTGTCTTATTTCATCAGCGATACCTGGTCCATCATCAGCTACCATCAGGACCACATACTCATCGCCGTCCATGTAAACAGTAGCAAGCGTCTTGATTCGAATCTGCCCACCCTGACCCACTGCCTCAATCGCGTTACTGAGTAAATTGCGCAGTATCTGCTGCACCGCGCCCGCCTCTGCATGCACCTCGGCGGTGCTTCGATCCAACTCCAGCACCAGTTCTATAGCCATAGGGTCGAGCATAGTAGCGCGATAGGCCCGCAGCAGTCGAGTCACCAGATGGTTAAGGTCGACTGAATTATCTGCTCCCCGGCCCTGGCTCGGCGCACTCCAATTGCGCATGAGCGTTGCAGCCCGGTCCAGTTCCTCTTCCATGATATCAAGTTCGCTGTGGTGGTGGCCCTCCTGACCCAGCTTGTGCTTGAGAATGCTCAGGTAATTGCCGATGATACTGATTGGATTGCTGACTTCATGGATGATCTCGCGAACACTTAAGTCTCTATCCTCAGCATCCTCAGCATCCACAGCCAATACAGCATCGCTGGGGGAGGTTGCGACATCCGGGTGGCGGGCACTCAATAGCCGCGCCAAAATAGCGCACAGTAGTTGTAAATAGCGGTGGCGCTGTACCAGCGCCGCCATCGCCTCCTCAGTGCCCCCGGCCACCACCAGCAAGCCGGTATCGGCATCCACAACAATGGGCATGCACAGGGCCGCAGGCTGCTCCAGAATGTCCAGCATCTGCTGATCAACGACGGACTGCGATTCCTCACCTGAGGTGATCAGCCTGCTTGTGCTCTGAACAAATGACAGCGCCATGGCGCTGCGGGCAGGGTTCAGCGAAATATGCCAATCGGCCTGCTCACCGTTGGCGGTCAATAGGTCTCGCCCATCGGAAAAGCCAACTAGCTGACGCGCCGCGGCGTCGTGCCGCAAAATCCGAAACTGTTTACAAGCGAGCGCCTGGTAAAGCACTCGGGCGAACACCTTGCGAGGTTCGAGGCCGGCTGACTCGTCGGCGTTGAGAGGGCTGGATATCGTTTGCATTTGCAACATCTCATCAACCAGGCAACCCAGTGCCAGTAGTGGCTGTGGCGAAAAGTCACTCTCAGCTTGGATGGCCAGATCGACTTCCACTCGCCGGGTTTCTGCGCGGGCCTGAAACACAATTTCTTCAACCAGACTGGAATTGATGCCGTATACCAGGCGGACCATCTCCAGGCCCCGATTGATCACCTCGAAGCGCGGGCTTGCCAATTGACCGGCAAGACTGGACAGGCGCACCAGGGGGTGGGCATCGGCCACCTGTTCGGCGCTACAATTCTGGTAGCGCAAGGCATCTGCAAGAAACCCGGGCATCCCCCAAGCCTTCACCAGATGATAGGCCCACAGGCAGTGATCCTCCAAAAACAGATCGCGTTCAGCGGCAATGGTGGCCTGTTCATCAGAATCCAGTCGCAGCAAACCCGGCTCACCCGCAGCAATAATTCGCAAATGACCCATCCCCTGTAGCAAACCGGCAAGATAGGCTTCTTCCGGATTGCCATAGCTCGTCAAGATGGCGAAAGCACTCGATAATTTGGCTGTCAGTATCATCCTGCGCCACAGCCGGGAAGTAGTTGCCTGCTGCTCACTGGACTGTGGTAGCTGGCAGAGCCGGCGGGCGATATCAAGGGTGACGGACTGTACGGTCGCCTTGCCCAGGCGCTCAACCACCTGCTCCATGATGCCTGGCTCGGCATTCTGTAGTTTGATCTGGTCAGCAGTCATCGACAACAAGGTGCTACAGAGAACCGGATCAAGCATTATGCTGGCAGCCAACTGCTGACTACTGCTATTCGGATGCTGGCATAGTTCCAGCACTTCAAAAAGCACCTGGCTGGTGGCGGGGAGATCATGCAATGTAGTTTGGCTAGCGGCCACTTGGCGACCATACTCCTGCTTGCGAGGTGCTGAATCCCTGGCGGGGAAAATGCCCATGGCTCGGTTTACACCAGTGGCGCCGGGATGTATGCCAAGCTGATTCAGCTGTGATGCAGTTCACATTTTCCTGCATTTACAAGCACTTGCACAGCGAGCTTCGTGCACACTATTCACGCTTTCTACTATGATTTTTGGCATTTTATTACTCGGGAATCGCCGTTAGGCTCAACAACAGTAATCGTATTCGAATTCGGTCCACACTCAGACGAGCCTATGAGTAGTATCGCAAACCTAAGCCAACACAAGCGCACTCACCCGGGTGACACCACTCGCTATTTGCTGGTATGCAGCGGCCGCGACGGCGTCGGCAAATCCAGCGTCTGCACCAATCTTGCTATTGTACTGGCGCGTAGCGGCAAGCAGGTTTGTATCCTCGATACCGACCCGGGCGTCACCAACATCCACCGACTGCTGGATATAACACCGGCATATACTCTGGCTGATGTCGCCTCCGGAAACTGCACACTACGCGATGCGGTCAATCAAGGGCCGGGAGATATACGACTGGTACTGGACGGAGGCCATAGACAGATTTTTGCACAGCAGAATAGTCTCCAGCAGCACAGTTTCCTGCGGCAACTGCAAGACTGGGAGCGAGGCTTTGACTATATTTTTATCGACACCCCTGCCTCAGACTTGGCGGGCCTGGACTACTTCGCGGATGTGGCCGATGGACTACTACTGGTACTAGCCCCTGAACCGGCGATCCTGGATGAAACCTATTCACTGCTATGCCACCTGAATCCATCGCGGCAACAAAAAGCCAAACACATCGTACTCAATAAAGTCAGTAGTGCCATCCAGGCTAAGTCCATCTTTGATAAGTTCAGCAGCAAGTTGGTAAAGCATCTGGGTAACCAGGTTCACTACTGCGGGCATATTGGCCTGGATGACAATATTCGCAATAGCTTTTCACTGCAACACCCGGTCGCGCTCTACCATGACCAGGATCCATCCTGTGCTGCATTTTTTAAACTGGCACAAGCGCTGGAAACCCAAGCGCACTATGGGCGCCAGGCCCTGGTCCAGGCGCTGCAAAATGGAATGATGGAAAGCTCTTCTCATGGTCAGGAAATCAGCAGTGTATCGCAAGATGAATCGGAACCGGCGAGACTACCATCAAATGACAAAGAGCAGTTTATGCACACGCCGACAATGGCAGACGAATTAATCGATAGCGGTCTACTCAACGGCCTGGAACTCAGGGCAATAGTCGACAGCCTGATCACCACCGGCAAACATGAATTCCCGAAACTCTTTGCCG
>CBDUUA010000339.1:0-3396 GCA_965370135.1 uncultured Cellvibrionales bacterium | reverse complement strand
GCGGCGCGCACCTGCTCCGGGGCGGTGCCGCCAATGTGGTTGCGGGCGGCAACCGAGCCCTCCAGGCTGAGTACATCGAAGACATCCTCAGTGATCATATCGCTGTAAATCCCCAGTTCATCGAGTGTCAGCTCTGACAGATCGCGGTTCTGCTCGACGCCGAAGGCGACGGCCTTGCCGACGACCTCGTGGGCATCGCGAAAGGCCAGGCCTTTTGTTACCAGGTAATCCGCCAGGTCGGTGGCGGTGGAGAACCCTCGCCGGGCGGCCTCGATCATGGCGTCGCGGTTGGGGCTGATGGTCGGCACCATATCGGCATAGGCCTTGAGGCTGTCGCGCACCGTATCGACGACATCGAATAGCGGCTCCTTGTCCTCCTGGTTGTCCTTGTTATAAGCGAGGGGTTGCGACTTCATCAGCATGAGTAATGATATCAGGTGGCCACTGACGCGGCCCGCTTTACCGCGAACCAGCTCGGGCACATCCGGATTTTTCTTCTGGGGCATGATCGATGAGCCGGTACAGAAGCGATCCGGCAGCTGTACAAAATTGAACTGGGCCGAGGCCCACAGCACCAATTCCTCGCTAAAGCGCGATAAGTGGATCATCACCAGGCTGGCAGCGGCGCAAAATTCAATGGCGAAATCACGATCGGAAACCGAGTCCAGGGAGTTTTCTGTCGGTTTGTCGAATCCCAGCAGTTCTGCTGTGTAGTGGCGATCAATGGGGTAGGTGGTGCCCGCCAAAGCAGCGGCGCCCAGGGGGGACTGGTTGAGCCGCTGGCGACAATCCAGCATGCGGCTATAGTCCCGCTGCAGCATTTCGTTCCAGGCCAGCAGGTGGTGGCCGAAGGTGACCGGCTGGGCGGTTTGCAGGTGGGTAAAGCCGGGCATTATCGTGCCGGCCTCAGCCTGCGCCAGCTCTATCAGGCCCGCTTGCAGTCGGGTAATTTCGCCGCAGATAAGTTCGATTTGCCCGCGCAGATACAGACGGATATCGGTGGCGATCTGGTCGTTGCGAGAGCGACCCGTATGCAGCTTTTTGCCGGTGATGCCGATTTTTTCGGTCAGGCGCGCCTCGATATTCATATGCACGTCTTCAAGAGCCACCGACCAGGGGAAGCTACCGTCCTCGATTTCTTTGCGAATTTCGCTTAGACCCTGCTCGATGCGCTCCAGCTCCCGCTGGTTCAGGATGCCGCTTTTGCACAACATGCGAGCATGAGCCAAAGATCCGTCAATATCCTCGGCGTACAAGCGCTGGTCAAAATCGACCGAGGCGGTAAACCGCTGGACGAAGGCATCCGTGGGTTCATTAAAGCGCCCACCCCAGAGCTTGCTGGTCTTGTCTTGATCTTGCATGGTGTATAGAGCCTGCTGCGTCGAATTGTCAGGCGGGGGATTATAGCGTTTCGCCGGCAGACTGCACCAGTACACGACGCCGGGGGAGTGCCGAGAGCCTGGCTGGGTGTGTCGGGGGGCGGCGGCTTTGGTTTACCCTGGACTCAGCAGTTGAACCTGGATTCCCGATAATTCCATGCACAACTGCGGATTCTGGGTTTACACTTAGCTGAGAGTTGTTTCGTCAACCGGTAATAAAGGCCTGCCGTGATTTTTTGCCCGTGTCGCACCAAAAGCCAGAGTTTCATCTTTCAGCATCGACCATTCGTGTTGCGGAGACGCCATGGGCGCAGCCAGGCCTGAGGAAAACTTTTTCCTGCCCGATCTCTGTAAGGTCGGCGCGGTGCTGTTTCTGGTGCTACTGGCGGAATTGCTGGCGCTGGTACTGTCCCTGGCCGCGGACATCGACCATGGCTTTAGCTGGGAAACCCTGGCGCTGACATCCCTGTTTACCCAGTGGGTGGTGTTGAGTTCTGCGGCCTTGCTGTGTTTGGCGCGTCCGGCCCTGGCGCGCCTGTCTCTACCCTGGGCTGCGGCAGCCAGCTATCTGGTGATACTCGCGGTTGCCATGGTGTGTAGCCTGGCGGGGCAATACCTGGGCTTATCGGCGCACAGACCGGGAATTGAACTATGGCGCACCGTGGATCACCTGCTGATTACTGCTATCCTGGCAGGCATCGCTCTGCGCTATTTTTATTTGCAACAGCAGCTGCGTCTGCAACAAGAGGCAGAGTTGCGGGCCAGGATAGAAGCATTGCAAGCTCGCATTCGACCCCATTTCCTGTTTAATAGCATGAATTGTATCGCCAGCCTGATCGGCTCGGATCCGCTGCTGGCGGAGCAGGTGGTGGAAGATCTGGCGGATCTGTTTCGACAGAGTCTGGCCACGGAGCAAACCGAGGTGTCGCTACTGGAGGAGGTGGAGCTTTGTCGTCGCTTTGTCCGTATCGAAGCCTTGCGCCTCGGTCCGCGTCTGCAATTGGACTGGCATATCGAAGAGCTGCCAGCGACCGTGAAGATTCCCCGTTTTACCTTGCAGCCATTGATTGAAAATGCCATTTACCACGGCATACAGCCCTTGCCCGAAGGCGGGAAGGTGCGCGTGGCGGTGTCACTCGACGGTGCTGTTTGCCGCTTGCAAGTGGACAACCCGGTCGCTGCCGGCGTTCGCGCCCGCAGCGGCAATCGCATGGCATTGCAAAATATTAGCCATCGACTGAAAGCGCTCTACGGCCCCGCTGCAGAAATCAACGTGCGGCAAGGCGAGACCAGCTTTTCTGTGGCAATCGCCTATCCGGTGAACGCGATGGACGCGGTTTAATGAGCCGGTCGGTATTGATTGTTGACGACGAACCGCTGGCGCGAGCGCGCCTGGGTCGCCTGCTGGGTGAGATCGACGGCTTTGTCGTGGCTGGTGAAGCGGACAACGGCGCTGCGGCGCTGGAGCTGGCGCAAGCGATAGCGGCGGATATCGTACTCATGGATATTCGTATGCCCGGTATGGATGGGCTGGAGGCGGCGACCCGGCTGGCACAGCTGGCCACCCCTCCGGCGGTTATATTTTGTACCGCTTTTGACGAATATGCGCTGGCCGCTTTCGATGCCAGTGCCGTCGCCTATCTGCTAAAGCCGGTGCGGCGGCAGCAACTCGTCGCCGCATTACAGCGGTGTCTAAGCCTGACCCAGGCGCAGCTGGGGGTGCTGGATCATTTGGTTCGGCCCTCGCCAAAAGCGTATTTGAGTGCCCGCTCCCAGCGCGGTGTCGAGCTGGTGCCGCTGTCCGATATTCGCTGCCTGCTGGCGGACCAGAAGTATGTCACGGTGGTGCATCGAGGGGGGGAGGTACTGATTGACAGGAGCCTCAAGGAGCTCGAAGGGGAATACTGCGGTTTGCTGGTTCGCACCCATCGCAACGCCCTGGTCGCCATTGCCCATATCGAAGCGCTGGAGCGCTCGCCCCAGGGGCAATACACTGTGCGGCTGGCCGATACCGGGT
>CBDUUA010000338.1:0-3401 GCA_965370135.1 uncultured Cellvibrionales bacterium | reverse complement strand
GGTAATCCGCTACCAGCACCGGACCCACTCCCAGTGACACTGGATTGCCGTTGTCAGCGGCGGCCACTGCGTGGGAATCGAGTACATAATGTTGGGTATGGGGCGTGACGCCACAGCCCAGCAGGGTGGACAGCAATGCGAGTATCAGGACGTTGTTCATGTTTTTACTACTGTTTTTTACTACTGATTTTACTACCATGGCTTTACCACATAGCATAAGCGAGCTACCTGCCGGATTTGCCTTTTAACAAGGCCTCGGGTTGTCGTTCCAGGGTCTCTGCGAGAGAGCTGACTTTATTTGCCGCTTTACTGAGTTGGTCCAGGGTTTGATTCAGTTTATAGATCAGCGGTGAATCATCGGACAGCAAATAATTCGCGTCCCCCAGGGTGTGCTCAAGCCTGGAAAATACCGTCTGCAGCGAGGCCATACTCTGTCGTAAATCTTCGGCTACCAGCGGATAGCTCTCGTTGAATCCTGCCGCCAGGGTATTGAATTCATTGATGGCGGCAGCGACGTCCTCCAGCAGCAGGCGATCCATATCGTCGGCCAATCGGGTGATTGAATGCAGCGAATCATTGAGATTGGCCGTCAGCGACAGGGTTTCGGGATCGGCTAGAATGGTGTTGATATTTTCTGCGATGCTGAGCAAATAGCGAGACAGGGCGTCGAAGTCGAAGCGATTGGCAATCTTCGATAACTCTTCAATTTCAGTGGTGGCAGTGGGCAGCTCCCGGGTATCGGGATCGAGGCCCCAGAGTTTCATCTCGCTGCCGGCTCCCATAAAGTCGAGTTCGATATAGAGCAGGCCTGTAAGCAGGCTTTGTATGCGCAATTGCGCGCGCATGCCCTGGTTGGCGATCAAGGCATCGACCAATTCATCCCGTTTTATGTTGCCGCCGTAGTTGACTTCGCCCCGCCTGACCCGCACATAAACCGCATTGATGATGTTCATGGAGTTCTCAGTGACATAGCTCTCAATGCGGGTGACCTCGCCTACCTTGACCCCGCGCAGCTTCATCGGTGCGCCCAGCTCCAGGCCTTGCACCGAGCGGTCAAAATACATCACATAATTTTCATTGTCCTGAAAATAGCGGCCATCGCCAAAAAATATAATGGCGGCGATTACTATGGCGGTCGCCCCAATCGTAAAGGCGCCGATCAGGGTGGTGTTGGCTTTATTACTCATGGACGGGTTCCCCTGTCGACTGCTTGCCGCGGCTGAGAAATTGACGCACTTTTTGCGGGCCACATTGCTTTAGCTGCGTTGGTGGTCCGCTGCCCAGCATGGTCTTGCTGTCGGTGTCGAGAAACACCGAATTGGTGCCGATGGCAAATATGCTTGCCAATTCGTGGCTCACAATCACCACGGTTGAACCGAGGGTGTGGGCCAATTGCAAGATGAGTTCGTCGAGCAGGCTCGAGCTGATCGGATCGAGTCCGGCCGAGGGTTCATCAAAAAACAGCACCTCCGGTTCCAGTGCGATAGCCCTGGCGAGGCCCGCACGTTTTTGCATGCCACCGCTGATCTCACTGGGATAGTAATCTTCAAAGCCCGCCAGCCCCACCAGTGCCAGCTTGAAGGCGACGATGTCGCGTATCTCGGCGGCTTTTAGCCCGGTGTATTGTTGCAGTGGGATAGCGATGTTTTCGGCCAGGGTCATAGAGCTGAACAGGGCGCCGCTCTGGTAGGTGACTCCCCAGGATTTGCGCAGTTGCTGTCGGTTGCTCTCGTCAGCATGGAAAAAGCTGGTGCCATTAAACAGGATATCGCCACTGGCTGGTTGGTACAGACCGATCATGTGTTTGAGCAGGGTGCTTTTGCCGCTACCGCTACCCCCCATGATAATAAAAATATCGCCGCGATTAACGGTGAAGTTCAGGTCTGATTGAATCACCCGGCTACCATAGGCCATGCTCAGGTCGATGACTTCGATATGGGTCTGTGCCGCGGACATTCCTAGAGCCCCAACTTATCGTAGATGACATTGAGCACGGAGTCGGCCACTACCAGGTAGACGATGGCAGTGACTACGGCGCGGGTGGTAGCCTCGCCCACAGCCGCTGAGCTGCGACCACACTGCAAACCCGCCTGGCAACCGGCGATGCCGATGACCACGGCAAAAATGAGGCTCTTGAACAAGCCTGAACCGATATCGGTCCAGGTGATGGCATCCTTCACCTGGTTGAAATATTGCATGGGGGAGATATCCAGCCCGGCGGCCACCAGCGCGCCGCCGACGATACCGAGAATATCGCTGTAGACAACCAGCAGTGGCATGACGATGATCAATGCCAGCATTCTCGGGGTCACCAGGAATTCCATAGGAGACATGCCCAGGGTTTGAATCGCGTCGATCTCTTCCCGGATCTGCATGGTACCAAGTTGCGCGGCATAGGCGGCCCCGGTGCGGCCTGCCAGTATAATACCGGTCATTAGAGCGCCCATTTCACGCACGGTACCAATGGCTACCAGGTTGGCAACATAGAGTTGGGCGCCAAATTGTCTTAGTTGCATAGCTCCCATATAGGCCAAAATCATACCCATCAGCAGGCTTAACAGGGTGACGATTGCCAGCGCCTGGGGCCCGACCTGGTCGATGAAGTAGAAAAAATCCCGTGCCCGGGTATTGGATCTGCCCCGCAGCAGGGCTATCAGCGCCAGCGCGAACTCACCGATAAAACTGCACAGCGCGGTCACTTCCCCAGCGCCGGCGCGCAAGCGCCTGACAAGCAGCGACCAGCTGCCGACGGTATGGTGCTCGGGCGTCAAGGGCTTTACCGTAGTGGCGATATCGAGCAGTTTGCGCGCGCCCTCGGGCAATTGCGAGGCGTCCAGGGCGATATCGCGCTCCAGGCACCAGTTGGCGCACTGTAGTAGTCGGGTCAGCAGCAGGGAGTCCCATTGACCCAGTTCGGGGGTGGCCAGAATCAGCGAACGGGCGTGCTCGCCGTTGGCGTCCAGCCCCGGCTTGATGGTATCGAATTCGGGTACCTGCTTGCCGATGGCCCAGTCGCCGCTCAACACCAGCTCAAGAGACTCGCCCACGCGCTCGACCTGGTAGGCAGCCTCGGTTGTTGCGTTAGTCATGATGGTGCATGGGTTGCATGAGTTGCATGAGTTGCATGAGTTGCATGAGTTGCATGAGGAGTTACTTCATTCTCATAATGGAAACAGCTTGTACTGGGTTTTCCCCATACTGGCAAGCGCTTTGTGGGCTCTCAATCCAGGCAGCCGACTGAAAAAATATAGATACTCCTGTAAGCTGCAGCATGATGGCGGGGCGGGCAAGCCGATCAGTGGGGGATGTCGTTGAGAGCGTCCGCCTCACATTGATTTCTGCAGGCGCTAGGGCTGCCATTTACCCATAAACCCCAACAAGACATTATCACCCATCTTCGA
>CBDUUA010000337.1:0-3409 GCA_965370135.1 uncultured Cellvibrionales bacterium | reverse complement strand
ACGTTTGGACGTTTGAACTAGTAAAAACCCAATTCACTCCGCAACCGACACACTGCCACCCGGCCAGCGGTTGTCACTGCTGCCGAATAATACTCCATCGCGGGACTCTATTGTCTGCAGCTTGCCCAATAGCCGCGGCGCCATACTCACATCGTGCCCCATCCGGCCCAGCAAACGCCGGGTATCCGCACTGATGCCCGGCTCCAGCAGTAAACGATCGGGCCACCACTGGTGATGAACACGGGGGGCGGCGGTGGCCTCGGCGATATTCATATCAAAATCGACCACATTGACTATCAGCTGCAGTACCACGGTGATAATGGTACTACCACCGGGGCTGCCTGTCGCCAACAGCGGCTTGCCGTCTTTGAACACGATAGTCGGCGTCATGGAAGACAGCGGCCGCTTGCCCGGCTCGATGCCATTGGCCTCGTTGCCGATCAGCCCATAGGCATTGGGCACCCCGGGCTTGGCCGAAAAATCATCCATTTCATTGTTCAGCAGGAAACCGGCACCGGCCACGGATTTGCCGTTGCCGAAAGAAAAATTCAGGGTATAGGTGTTGGAGACCACATTGCCCTGGCTATCCCAGACACTGTAATGGGTGGTCTGGGGGCTTTCATAGGGCAACTGCTGCCCGGGGCGAATAGCACTGGAGTCGCTCGCCCTGGCGGGATCGATGGTCGCCGCCAACCGCGCGCCGTAGCTTTTATCGATCAACTGCGCCACCGGCACGCTGACGAAGTCTGGATCCCCCAGGTACTGGCTGCGATCGGCATAGGCCCGCCGCATGACTTCAGCCAGCCGGTGGATATACGCCGCGCTATTGTGTTCGAGGCTGCCCGGCTGCTGGCTCTCCAGCATATTGAGCATTTGCACCAGATGCACACCACCGGATGAGGGAGGTGGCATCGAGGCCACGGAATAACCGCGATAGTTGCCGACAATTGCTTGCCGCTCAACCACACGGTAAGCGAGCAAATCCTGCTTGCTGATCAGGCCGCCACCGCGCACCATGGTGGCAACAATTTTGTCGGCGATGGCGCCACTATAGAAAGCCTGCGGACCGTGATTGGCAATCTGCTCCAGACTCCAGGCAAGATCCCCTTGCCGCCAGGTCTGCCCCACCTGCAGCGCGGTGCCGTCCGCATTAAAAAAGTAGCTGGCAGATGCGCCATCTTGCTGCAACTGCGTACCCCGCCAGGCCAGTGACTGCACCAGGGTGTCATTCACCCGAAACCCCTCTTTCGCCAGCTGAATAGCGGGCTTGAGCACCTGTTTCAAGCTCATGCTACCGTATTTTTCCAGTGCATGGGCCAAGCCCGCCACGGTACCGGGAACCCCGGTAGCTTGCAGGCTAAAGCGCGCCCTATCGGCATCGACCTCACCGTTCGCGTCCTGAAACAAGTCGCGACGAGCCAGCGCCGGCGCCATCTCTCGGTAATCCAGTGCGATAGTGCGGCCCTCATCGGCCAGGTAGATCAGCATAAAGCCGCCGCCACCGATATTACCGGCCTGGGGTAAGGTGACCGCCATGGCAAAACCAGTAGCCACCGCAGCATCGATAGCATTGCCGCCACGGCTTAAAATTTCACTGCCGACATCGCTCGCCAATTGCTCCTGGGACACCACCATGCCGCCCCGGGACACCACCGGATGAAACGGCGCTCGCATGTCGAAAATGGGGAGTTTGGCAGCACCCTCCGCCCATACGGGGGACAGGAGGGGCAGCAAGGCTACGATAAGACAAACCACAACAGGGATAACAAAGCGGCGCAACATGGGACTCCGGCTCCAGGAGCAGGTCTAGGGGGCTTTATATAAGGGGAGCTTATTAGGCACCAGGGCGCCGTCGCTTGCAAGCGGTGAGCAAGAAACACGGCTACTATTATGTAAAGAATGTACAGACGCAGGTGTCCCGGTCAGCTGCCGGGCATATGCTAAGATAGTGACTTCGACTGAGTATTTTTCAGTGGTAACTCAAAGATAAAAACACCATTATTTATCCTTTAATTTCAAGAATAGCCTTGTATGCCCAACAACCCCTGTCTCGACTTTCTAAATGCGCGAACCATGAGTTCGCGGGAAGCCGTTGCTTTTTATTCGCAGCTGAAGGAACTTTACCCCATCGAAAAGATAGCCCTGGCGTCCATCGATGATCAGGTTCGTGGGCAAGCCATACTTGATTTAGGTGTCGGTGGTGGTAGAACCGTTGCTGCACTACATGGCATCAGTAGTGACTATATCGGCCTTGATTATTCGAAAGACATGGTGCGGTACTGCCAGCAGAATTTCCCGGAAGTCGAATTCGTTCATGGGGATGCCCGTGACCTGTCGCAGTTTCGCGATAACTCTTTTACCTTGATTGTGTTTTCTAACGAAGGTTTATGTATGGTAAACCACAAGGGGAGACTGGCGATTCTTAGTGAGGTACAACGATTGCTCGGCCCCGGTGGGATTTTTATGTTTTCTTCCTACAATACCGCCAGCATAGCCCATGACGGGGAGTTTGAATGGATAAGGTTTCAATCATGCGCAAATCCCATTCGGCTAGCTGTTCGCGCTGGACGTTGTCTTGCCCAAAACCTTTACTCTCTGATAAATCGTATGCGTTTTAAAAAATTTGAACTTCGCCTGCCTGAATATTCGATTGTTAATGATGTGTATCATTACTACTCCACTTTGCTTTATTACATGTCGATTGATAATCAGAAAAGGCAATTGCGAGATCATGGCTTCTCTGGCGCTATCGACGTAGTCGATACCGCAGGATTTGTTTCCATGCGTGATTCGAGTGATAAAACGCTCTGCTATCTGGCAAGAAAATAGTTGCAAAAACAGGCTCCTATGGCGCCAAGCCGGGCGCAGCAACCGAGGCGGCAAGTATCAACTGCGCCAGGAAGTAAAGGGGCAGGCCCCATTGTCGATTGCTGAAGCTGGCATGCACGAAACGCTGCCGGGCCACGAATACATCCGACACCGCGAACAGCAGTGCGCCGGCAAACAGTGCCGGGGTATCCGTGCTCACCGCAGCACCCGCCGCCAGCACCACCATCATGCCGATCACAATGACATAGGCGAGCACCGCCCAGCGGAACACACCTTCCAGGTGCGGCCACAACCAGCGCATATAGATACCCAGTAGCAATACCGTCGGCAGCGCCGCTATACCGCTGGCTTCGGCATCCGGCGCCAGACCGATAAATGCCCCGCCATACGCGCAGTGAGCCAGGAAAAAACTGACGATACCGGCCAGAAAGCCGCGCCCCCTGCCGGCGGATATCAACAACACATCACCGAGCCAGGACAGGCACAGGCCCACCAGGATGGTCTGGCCATAGCGGGAGTCGAGGGCGCCAAACCCCAGCGCACAGGCGATAAAACCGGCGGCCGCCAGCGGCTTGGTCAA
>CBDUUA010000336.1:0-3410 GCA_965370135.1 uncultured Cellvibrionales bacterium | reverse complement strand
CTCATTTTGCCGGGCACTACCGCCACGATACCGCCGCCGACGCCGGTTTTGGCCGGCAGGGCCGCGGAATAGGCCCACTCGCCGACCTCATCATAAAAACCCGCCATAAACATGATGGCCAGTAGCTCGGGAATGTTGCCGGCCTGGATCAGTTGTTTGCCGGTTTTCGGGTTCTTGCCGTTATTGGCGAGGGTGGCGCCCATCATAGCGAGTTGCCTGGCGGTCACCCCCACCGAACACTCCTTGGTATAGACATCGACGGCCTCCATGGGATCACTGTAGAGGCGGCCGAAGTTATACAACATATTGGCAATGGCGCGATTGTTGTAGTTGGTTTCTGACTCCGATACATAGACGTCGTCGAGCAGGCTCAGCTTTTCCCCGGCCAGATCGCTATACCAGTTGAGAATCTTATCCCAGCGCTGCTCGGGGGTCTTGGCGTCGAGCATGCTCACCGCGGCAATCGCGCCGGCGTTGACCAGGGGGTTGATGGAGCGCTGTTCGTTGAGTTGGATTGCCAGCACTGAGTTGAAGGGCATGCCGGTCGGCTCCACGCCGATCTTTTCATGCAGCGCCTCGACCCCCTGTTCTTCCATCACCAGTGCGGCAGTAAAGGGCTTGGCCACAGATTGAATAGAAAACGCGTAATCCACATCGCCGGCGGTATACACCTTGCCGTCGACGGTAATGATGGCGACACCGAATAACTCCGAGGGCACTTTGTCCAGCTCGGGAATGTAGTTGGCGTTCTTGCCGTCTTTGAGGTCCTTGAACTTGGCGTGGGCTTCGTCGACCACGGATTGCAGGTCACCGGTTGCCAGGGCCTGGGTGGCGCCGGCCATTATCAAGGCTGATAACAGCAGCAATAGTGAAGCCGTCCAGCGGTGGGCCGTAGCCCGTGTTAATCCTCTCATGGCGATCTCCATTTATTTTTTTAATTAATTAGCAAACCCATTTTTTTATTACTTGGAAAACCCTTAGCAAACTCATTGACCCGACGATTCAAGGCAATGCAACAAATCATAGCGCTTTCATAGCGCTGCAGCCACCGCTTCTTTGAACATTTCTGTTCGGCTTGCAGTTTGGAAATGACGGTGGTATTTTCCCGGGGCTCTTACTGGGCTTTCCTGCGGTCGGTCATTGGTTAAGGGCATTGGTTACGGGCACGGGTTACGGGCACGGGTTACGGGCAATAATTAAAGTAAAGTGAAAGTCGAAAGTCGAAAGTCGACTCTACTATCTACTAAAAGTCGACAACAATAAGAGTCGAAAACCGCAAGGAGTGGTTCCCCATGTTATTTGTCGAGTTGGGTATACTGCTGCTGTGCATTGTGGTCGGAGCGCGACTGGGTGGTATTGCCCTAGGCACGGTGTCTGGCATCGGCCTGGTGGTCTTTGTGCTGGTATTCGGTATGCCGCCGGGCCAGCCTCCGGCCATCGTGCTGGGCATGATTCTCGCGGTGATCACCGCGCTATCCATGATGGAGGCGGCCGGTGGGCTGGATTACCTGGTGGAAACCGCAGAAAAGCTGCTGCGCCGCCACCCCCAGCGCATCACTTTTTTGGCTCCCTTTGTGACCTACGCATTGATCTTTGCCGCCGGCACCCAGCACGTTATTTATTCCCTGCTACCGGTTATTGCCGAGGTCTCCCGCAAGGCCGGCGTGCGTCCGGAGCGCCCCATGTCCATGAGTGTCATTGCCGCCCAGCAGGGCCTTATTGCGTCACCGGTATCGGCAGCCACGGTGGCGCTGATCGCATCCCTGTCCGGAATGGGCGTGGGGCTCATCGATATCATGATGGTGACGATACCGGCCACCCTGGTGGCTGTCACCCTGGGGGTGTTGTCGGTAGCGTGGAGGGGCGTCTCGCTGGAGGATGATCCCGAGTACCAGCGCCGCCTCGCCGAGGGCATTGTCACGGCCCCGAAACAGCTGCCACCGCTGAAGGGCATTGCGCGCAAGCAGGCGGTGGGCTCCTGTGTCGTATTCCTTGGCGCGGTTGGATTGGTGGTGTTGTTGGGCTTGTTCCCCGAGCTGAGACCTGCGTATGAAATTGTCAGCGCCGGTGAGGTGCTGGTCGGCAAGGCCGAGATGGGACAATTGATCATGATGATCATGCTGGCTGCCGCCGGTGTGATCACCCTGGCGTTCAAGGCCAGTCCAGCCGCTGCCATCAATGGCAGCCTGATGCGCGGTGGGCTGGTCGCCGTTATCTCAATTCTGGGAGTGTCCTGGTTGGGCTCATCCTTTTTTACCGCCAACCAGGATGCCATTGTGGGAGCCATATCCTCGGCCATTACCGCCTATCCCTGGGTGTTTGCCTTTGGTTTGTTCTTTCTCTCTATTCTGCTGTTCAGCCAAGCGGCTACTATCGTTATTCTGATGCCCGTTGGCGTGGCGCTGGGTATGCCGGCCCACCTGCTGATCGGTGTCTATCCCGCAGTGAACGGCAATTTTTTCCTGCCCACCTATGGTACGGTGCTGGCGGCGGTGTCCTTTGACCAGACCGGTACCACGCGCATCGGCAAATATCTGCTCAACCACAGTTTTATGCTGCCGGGGCTGGTGACCACCATCACCGCCACCCTGTGCGGATTACTATTGGCAAAATGGCTTCTCACGTGACTCTCACTTATTTCTCACTTATTTCTCACTTATTTTTCACTTAGACAAGACGCAGTACTAACGCTGGAGGTATCAATGAAGATCAAATCCCTTGCACTGGCCGCTCCCATTCTCAGCCTGGCGATTGTCGGTGCCAATGTTCAGGCCCAAGCGGCGGAAGCCCTGTCAGGCCCCCGGGACGTGCGCATCGAGCACGATCTACTGGGTGAAAAAGCGGTTCCCGCCAAAGCCCTGTACGGCGTGCAGACGGCGCGGGCAATCGAAAATTTTCAGATATCCGGTCGCACCCTGAGCGACTATCCTGAGCTGATCAACGGTTTTGCCCAAGTCAAAATGGCCGCGGCCATGGCCAATACCGACGTCGGCAAAATGAAAAGAGAGACCCGGGACGCGATCATCAAAGGCGGGGAGGCGATACTGGCGGGCAAGTACCACGACCAGTTTCCGGTCGATCCCTACCAGGGAGGAGCCGGCACCTCGACCAATATGAACGCCAACGAGGTGATGGCCAATGCGGCCCTGCTCGAGACCGGTCACAAGTTGGGTCAGTACGATATCGTCGAGCCCCACGATGATCTCAATATGTCCCAGTCCACCAACGATGCCTACCCGACTGCGCTCAAGCTGGCGATCGCGACCAATAACGACCGCCAGGTGGAACAAATCGAGCAGCTGGTCGCCGCCCTGCGCAACAAGGGCAATGAGTTTATCGACATATTGAAAATGGGCCGCACCGAGATGCAGGATGCCGTGCCGATGACCCTGGGCCAGGAATTTCATGCC
>CBDUUA010000335.1:0-3411 GCA_965370135.1 uncultured Cellvibrionales bacterium | reverse complement strand
GCCCTGGGTTTTGGCGCCGAGGGCGCCAGGGTGTGGTGTGCTGACCTCAATGCCGAAGGCGCCGCCAATACCGCCAAGGAGATCAATACCGCCGGTGGTACGGCACAGCATAGTCATTTTGATGTGTGCAGTGTTGCGCAATGCAAGACCCTGGTTGCCGATGTGATAGCGGCCTTCGATGGCCTGGATATCCTTTGCAATATCGCCGGACTCGGTGGCACCACAGCCGTGGCCGAGGAAACCGAACAACACTGGAAGCGGGTCATGGATGTCAATATCAACGGGCCGTTCTTCCTGAGTCAGGCCGCCCTGCCCCACTTGCTGGCCAGCAAGGGCAATATCGTCAATATTTCCTCAACCGCGGGCCTGATCGGCCAGGCCTATATGTCCAGTTACTGCGCGTCCAAACACGCCTTGATCGGCTTGACCAAAACCATGGCGCTGGAGTTCGGCCGCAAAGGACTGCGCGTCAATGCTATTTGCCCGGGTGGCACCAATACACAATTTCTGGCCGGCTTCACCTTGCCCGAGGGCTGTGATGCAGATTTACTGATGCGGGCCGCCTTTTTATCGGAGTTTGCCGAAGCCGACGATATCGCCAATATGGTTTGCTTTGTCGCTTCGGACGAGGCCCGGTTTGTGAACGGTGCTATTCTGTCAGTCGATGGCGGTATGGTCGCGGGCTGAGGCAGCGGATTCACAATAATCCACGCCAAAAAAACGCTCAAAACAACACAGCTAATCTACGACAATCTGGACCGCCAACGCGGTGTCGATACTTTCTTGAAAGGCATGCCTCCCGCCTCCTTGCGTGCGTTGATGGACGGCCCTCGCTCATTGGGGGCGGTGCAGGCACATCAAGTGATGATCGCGGACAAACTGCTTGATTCAAAACCCCTATTCTTGACCGGGAATACCTCTACATTATACGTGCTGCCCTCGTTCGATTTAGAGCGCGACGGCCCCACCGTTGTCGAAGTACCAGCGGGAATGTTGGGCGCATTTAACGATGCCTGGTTTCGCTATATGGAGGATGTCGGCCCCCTTGGGCCTGACAAAGGCAAGGGGGGTAAATTCCTGTTGGTTCCGCCCGGGTATGAAGGTGAGCTTCCAGAGGGTTACTTTATCGTTCAGTCACGAACCTACAGGGTATGGTCTTTCATGCGTGGCTCCATTGCCAAAGGCCTGGATGCCGCAGTGAAAAACGTGAAGGACAACCTGAAAATCTATCCCTTATCGAAGATTGACGACCAGCCGGCAATGGAATTCATCAGCGGTTCGGACCAGCGCTATAACACTATTCACGCTAATGACTACACCTTCTACGAGCACTTGGATCACGTGATTCAGGAAGAGCCAATCGATGCTATCGACCCTGAGCTGCGGGGGCTCTTTGCCTCAATAGGCATTGAAAAAGGCAAGAAATTTGCTCCCGATGCACGCATGAAAAAAATACTGACCGACGCAGTGGCCATTGGTAATGCCACTGCTCGCTCTATCGTTTGGTACCCGCGCATCGAATCAACCATGCCCGGTGTTGAAATTTACCCCGACACCCACAGTGCCTGGATCATGGCGTGGAACAGTAAAAATGTCTTCTTTACCACTGACGAAGGCGGCATGAATTCTGATGCCAGAGTCATGTTTCATTTTCCCTATACCGCGGTCACCCCAGCGATGGCGGTAAGCATCCCCGGTAAAGGTTCCGATTACGCAATTGCGTATCTGGATAGCAACAAACAAGCCTTTAATGGCTCTAAAACCTACCAAATGACGGTTCCTGCCAATGTGCCCGCGGCCGATTTTTGGGCCTTGACCATGTACGACACCCAGGCCCGTTCACAGCTACAAACCAGCCAGGCATTTCCCAGTGTAGGCAGCCAAACCGATGGTATAAAAAAGAACGAGGATGGCTCTTACACCATTTATTTTGGCCCCGAAGCGCCAAAAGGGTTTGAAAATAACTGGTTAGAAACCATTCCCGGCAAAAGCTGGTTTACGGCTTTGCGCCTTTACGGGCCAGAAAAAGCCTGGATAGACAAGACATGGCGCCCGAGTGAAATCAGCATCGCCAGGTAGAGTCCTGGATTGAGAGTCCTGGATGGAGAGCTCTGCAGGACAACGGGAGCTCTCAAACAAACATATTTCATTGAGAAAAAGCAGATGTACCTGAAACCCTGTTAACGCCAGACCACGCCACATCAAAATACCTGGGGGATCTGGATTTTGTCGATGGTTTTCCCGCCAATAAAACCATCGGCATTACCGAGCAGTTGATGAACGCGCGTTCGCTTTGGCTTACCCCGCAAACAACCACGCCTTATGTCACCATGGAAATCGATGTGAAAGATGGCCCGGTGGTGTTTGAGCTAAGCCAGCCGGTGATCGGACTCATTGATGATGCCTATTTCAAATATGTTGCTGATATTGGCCTGGGAGGGCAGGATCGAGGTAAAGGCGGCAAATATTTGTTGGTTGGACCCGATTACAAAGGCAACATTCCGGAGGGTTATTTTGTACTAAAAACCAACAGCTATCGCCACTGGATGCTGCTTCGCCTGGTGGCCAAGCCCAGTGAAAATGATGCAGCCATCGCCACCTTCAAAGACAGCTATAAGATGTACCCCCTGTCCCAGGCAAATAATCCCGGGGCAAATGAATTTGTCAATTTGTCCAACAAGCAATACCACACGATTCATGCCACCGACGCGACTTGCGTTGAAGTTTTCACCGACTGACTATAATAACCACTAACTCATTTCCCATTCTAATCACCTTGATAGCAACAATTCATCGCAAAAAGGAGCATCAGGATGTCAGCTAAAAAGGCGGTTCTGTGCAGCGCACTGCTGCTGTGGTTAAGTACCGGCCTGGTCAACGCCAGGGTCTCCGAAGAAGAGGCCGATAGACTCGGCAAGGACCTGACGCCCTATGGCGCTGAGGTAGCCGGCAACGAAGATGACTCCATACCGAAATGGAGCGGCAAGTGGACGGGGCTGCCCCCGGGGCTGGAGTACGGCGGGCCGGGAAGCAAGCAGCCGGATCCCTATGGCGATGAGAAGCCGATGTTTTCAATTACCCCGGATAATTACCAGGAGCACAAGAACAGGCTGACCGAGGGCCAGCTCGCCATGTTCGAGCGCTACCCGAGCTTTCGTATGGATATCTATCCCTCGCACCGGGACTTCAATTACCGGGACTGGTCGATCAAAAAAGCCCGATGGAATGCAAGCCATACCGAAATGACCAATGGGGTTGAGTCGGTGAAGAACTACACCGGCGGTGTGGCTTTCCCAATACCGGGTGGCGCGGAGGAGGTCCTGTGGAACACCCGCACCAACCAATGTTTTGCTTCCGTGCAGGGCCAGTACGACGGCTATGGGGTATTTTCCAACGGTGAACGCGCTCACG
>CBDUUA010000334.1:0-3417 GCA_965370135.1 uncultured Cellvibrionales bacterium | reverse complement strand
GTGAGGCCATTGCCTGCGAGCGATGCCTTGCCTGACAAGCTGGGATTTCCCGATAGTTCCATGCCCAACTGCGGATTCCAGGATTATTAGTCAAGCGGGCGTCATTTCCAGTTTAGTACAGTGATGCACAAGTATCACGAAAGGCGCGCCGGCGGTTCAATGTCATGCCAGCTGTTGCTCGATAAAAGCGAGAGCACCATCACGCTCGATCAACTGCTTGTCCTTGTCTTGCCGCCCCTGGTACTCGAATTGGCCGTTTTTCAGGCCGCGATCGCCGATAACCAGTTGGTGGGGAATGCCGATCAGCTCCATATCGGCAAACTTGACCCCGGGTCTTTCATTGCGATCGTCAAGCAGTACATCATAGCCGCGATCGATTAGTTGCTGGTACAGATCCTGTGCGGCTTCTGCCACAGCCTCGGACTTGTGCATATTGAGTGGAATGATCACCAGTTCGAAGGGTGCGATACTCATGGGCCAGCAGATGCCGGCATCGTCGTGATTTTGCTCAATGGTGGCTGCTACCAGTCGCGATACACCAATGCCGTAACAGCCCATGGTCATCACCTGGTTTTGTCCGGCTTCATTTTGCACGCGGGCATTCATCGCCTCGCTGTACTTGGTGCCCAGCTGAAAAATATGACCCACCTCGATGCCGCGCTTGATGACCAGTCGGCCGTGGCCGTCGGGGCTGGGGTCGCCCTCCTGTACATCGCGCAAATCCTCGATAGTGCCGGTGGCGCAATCCCGCTCCCAGTTGACGCCAATCAAGTGGTAGCCATCACGATTGGCTCCGCTAACAAAATCACTTAGTTGTGCGGCGCTACGATCAACCCGCAGGGGGATATCCAGTCCGACCGGCCCGAGGGAGCCCGGCGCACAACCCAGCTTGGCGACAATGGCTTCATCGCTGGCTAAGTTCAGGGGACTGGCGACACCGGCCAGTTTTTCGGCTTTGACGGTATTGAGCTTGTGGTCGCCCCGCAGCACCAGGGCGATAAGCGGTGCATCGTCACTATCGCCGTCGACGACCAGTGTTTTGACGGTATCGGTGGCCTCTAGTTGTAGAAATTGTGTGAGCTGCTCAATGCTGTGCACGCCGGGGGTGGCGACTTGCTCCATGGTCCGGGAGGCGGCCCCGCGCGCTGTTGTCGGAGCCAGTGCTTCGGCCATTTCAAGATTGGCGGCGTAATCGCTGCTGTCGGAGAAGGCAATAGCATCTTCGCCGGAATCCGCCAACACATGAAATTCGTGGGAGGCTTGACCGCCGATGGCGCCGGTGTCGGCAATGACCGCACGAAACTCCAGACCCATGCGCTCGAAGATGCGCGTGTATGTCTGGTACATCTGCTCATAGGTTTGCTGTAGCGACTCCTGGCTGAGATGGAATGAGTAGGCGTCTTTCATCAGGAATTCCCGGGCGCGCATAATGCCGAAGCGCGGCCGGATTTCATCGCGAAATTTGGTTTGGATCTGGTAGAAATTGGCGGGTAACTGGCGATAGCTGACGATTTCATTGCGCACCAGGTCGGTGATGACTTCTTCGTGGGTGGGCCCCATGCAAAAGGATCGCTGATGGCGATCGACAAGGCGCAGCAACTCCGGGCCATATTGTTCCCAGCGGCCGGACTCTTGCCAGAGTTCTGCGGGTTGCACCATCGGCATGAGCACCTCCTGGCCGCCGGCAGCGTCCATTTCGCTGCGCACAATATGTTCTACCTTGCGCAACACTCGAAGGCCAAGGGGTAGCCAGGTATACAGGCCGGAGGCGAGCTTGCGAATCAGGCCCGCACGCAACATCAGTCGGTGACTGATTATCTCGGCATCGGCAGGGGTTTCCTTCATGGTGGCGATCAGTAGCTGGGAGCTGCGCATAGAATTTTCCGTTGGGACTGGGGTGGGCCGGAGGAGGCCGGAAGTATGTGGGGCCGCATTTTACGCTGCTTGCTGAATCCGGTACAGTGATTCCATGCCGCCGACAAGGTGCTCACTCGCTTCTCTCAAGCTTCTTACAAGCTTCCTACAAGCTTCCTACAACTTCACTTATTAGGAAAAAGACCATGTTTGAACTTCATCCCGTACTCGCCGCAGACACCTGTTATCTGGGTGATTTTCCCCTTAGCGCCCTGCTGATGTCGGGGGATGCGAATTATCCGTGGTTTATCCTGGTGCCTCGGCAAGCGGATATCCAGGAGATCTACCAATTGGATGACGGCCAGCGCAGTCAGTTATTGCAGGAGTCCTGTGTGCTGGCGGAAATTCTACAGCGAGTTTTCAAGGCGGATAAATTGAATGTCGCGGCACTGGGCAATATGGTGCCCCAGTTACACTTGCACCACATCGTTCGCTATCGCAATGACCCCGCATGGCCGGCGCCCATATGGGGTGTGGTCCCGGCGCGGGAATATGATGAAAATACCTTGAAATACAGGCTCGATCTTGTTTTGTCGGCGTTGGCCGGGCAGGATTTTTGTGCCAGGAAAACTGCTTGAGTAGCCATTTGACTCGCCATTTAATAACAGCGAATATCAAGAAAACCCCTGTTTTTGCAGGCTTTATTGATTAAAGCCAGCGAATTACTTGAAATATAGGGTTTTATGAAATATACCTTATAGCAGCCAGGGGCTGATGGCGAGCACACAAGTCGGTTACCGGCGGCAATATATCAAAGCGATATATCATCAAAGCGGTATATCAAAGCGATAGTAAGCCAAACATAAGCAAAAAACATCACACAGGAATGACTGGTATGGTTCAAACAAAGAAGGCAGTGGCCAAGCCCACCGCTGTGGCTCCTAAAAAAGCTCCGGCTATGAAGGACAAGCTCACCAAGGCGCAGTTGCTGAGCTCCATTGCAGACAGCACCGAACTCACCAAGGTTCAGGTGGCGTCTGTGCTGGATGAAATGGAAATCCTGATCGATCGCAGCATACGCAAGCGCGGTGTGGGTGAGTTTACTATTCCGGGCTTGATGAAGATTGTCACGATTAAGAAGCCGGCCAAGAAGGCCCGCAAGAATGTTCCCAATCCGTTCAAGCCGGGAGAGTTGATGGACGTGGCGGCCAAGCCCGCTTCAGTTCAAGTCAAAATCCGTCCCTTGAAAAAGCTCAAGGAGTTTGCTGTCGCATAAGTCGCCTAAATAGACCGCAAACGTGTTCACAGGGCGGGGTCAAGGACCCGGCCCTGTTCCCATCGCCACTCGCGATTCGCCCCGCCTCTCTATCTATCTATCTAATTGCGCGACCCTTGTTCCACCGTGTTCCTGTTACTGCGTGCCGGGGCTGCAACGCCTTCTGCTGCGTTGCTCCAACTCTTTTGTTTCAGAACTCCAGCAAGCAGATCTTCGATAGTCGACTTAAGCGCAAATCGTACTATCGGTTATCTCGATATCGGTTACAATGGCCGATTTTGTCGGCC
>CBDUUA010000333.1:0-3446 GCA_965370135.1 uncultured Cellvibrionales bacterium | reverse complement strand
GAACCGAGGCTGATACTGACGACTTTTTTCACGCTATACTCCTTGATCGCAGCCAGTCACTGCTGCCCGTCACCTTATGCTTGCGACCAACAATACCAGAATATCCTGCGGCTTGGAGTGGTTTATTCGTTTATCAGCTTTTCAGCAACACGCCGTAGCGAGCCAGGGTCTGCACCACATTTTCGAATAGTATCGTGACATCCAGCACAAAGTTTCGGTCGGCCTCGGTGAGTTCCCTTTCACTGTTGAAATAGTTGTGGCGCATTTTGGTCATCAGGGCGCTGCGATCCTGGGTTAGTATTTCCAGGGTATCGATTTCCCCTTCATCCTGGCTCTGTATCGCATCAATGGCGGTCAGCATAATAAAATCTGCGCTTTCCATAATAATATTGCCAAGTTCCCGCGCTCTGGACGAAAGATCCCGCCGACTCATTTCGGTGGTCAACTGGAATACGATATCCTCGAAACGGCGCAGCTGTTCCTGCATTTTGGTAACCCGGATCAGGTCGTCAGAACTTGTCATGTTCAGTCCGAGGCGCGAGATTTCCGACAGGGTGGCATTGATCTTTTTTGAAATCTCAATAAATGCCGCGTGGTAGGTAGCCGGTGACTCCCGGTGTTCGCTGGAATCCTCGCGCACCGCCTCGATGTAAAGTGGCAGCCTCTCCAGTAGCCGGCCTTGCTCGCGCTCGACTAACAGCAAACCGGTTTCGGGAGAATCCGCCGCATTTTTATGCAGGAACCGGGTTTCGGACAGTACCTCGGTGGCAGAGGGCGGGAATTTCCGCTCGATATAGCTGAACACCGGCTGCCGCAGCAATACCAACAAGCCGGCGCCACCGAACTGGAATACCAGAGCTACGGTAATGGCCTGGACGCTTATAGAATCGCTGATCGAATGAGCCAACGCCATCAGCAATGGCAGGCCGAATATCTGCTCCAGGTAAAACAGCACCACAAATACCGTTGTTGCGATCACATCAAAGGCTATTTGGGTGATAACCACTTCCCTCGCACTACCCTTGGCGTGAAAGGAGAAGATATAGGTCAGGATTCCTGTGCCTGCCTGGGCGCCGAACATAGCCATCGCCGCCTCTTCCAGACCGAATAGGCCGGCGGAAGCCATTGCTATGGTAATCAGCATAATGGCGATATTGGACTGTACCACCAGGGTGAGCACCAGCCCCAGCAAGAAGCTCAGAGCAGAGTATCCCTGCATTGCCTGTACCAGCCCGGACACCTCCTCCATTGCGGCAAATCCGGCCGCGCCGTTCTTGACCAAAAACAAGCCGAACATGATCATGCCCAGACCAAACAGGGCGCCGTAGCCTGGCACCAGTCGCTTTGGGTAGTGGAATGTCAGTCCAAAAGCGGTAACGCCGAGTAACAGCAGGGCAAAGACCTTGATGGAAAGCATGGAGACAAAGGCAATCAGGCTGCTGCCGGCGTTGCCCCAATAGACCATGGTGGCGGCCTGCCGCGGCTTCATCAAGCCGGCCTGAACGAAGTCGGACAAGATAAAGGCAGTCGCCTTGCCGCTCTGGGTAAAAAACCCCAGGAAAATGCCCCACAGAAACATGCCGACCTTATTCTTGCTGACTCGGGTGACAATTTCCCGGAAGCTACCACTGGTCATTTGCTGCAGGTAGTCACCGGTAAAATGAATCCCGACCAGAAAGATGCCCGCGCCGCCGATGATCAGGGCAAACAGTTCGCCCGCGGGCTGATTGGTGCTCTCGAGTTTGATCGCGGCGAATGCCGAGTGAGAATAGAGCGTGGCGGCCAGTAGCAAGTAAACGTAATAGTAGCTTTTTCTCATAAGAATTAAGAATCCGTGTTTGTTTGCGCCCGTGTGCACTACAAAATCATTCGGTAAAATGGTTTGGCAATATGGTTCAGTAAAATAGTTCGGCAATATAGCTCGGCAAAAGAATGCGATAAAAGAGTGCCGCAATATTACAGTACTATCCCTTCCAACAATAACTGCGATGCCCGCTCACTGTGTTCCGCCGACACTTTTTTCATCATCTGCAGGAATTCAGGATATTCGATGCTGATTTCGTCGTAGCTCACGTTGTTCAGGATTAATACCTCACAGTAATTACAGGCCCTGACCGAGCCACTGTGCTGCTCCCGCAAAGCCAGCGACAAATAACCGAAGTAATCGCCGGGCCCCATGGTGCCGTAAATTTTTCCATCATCTCCCGCTAGAATCTCTACCTGCCCCCGGGTGATAAAAATGATATTTTTCCCCACTTCCCCCTCGCGGATCAGATAGTTTCCAGGAGCATAAGTGGCGGGTTTTAGCGCCACCAACAGCGTATTGCGTAGCACCGGTGAGCAGTGCTTGAATAGAGGCACGTGTTTGAGTATATCCCGTGCCAGGTGCAACATGATATCCAGCCGCAGTGAGTCCGGTAAGTCCTCCAGTAGGGTGCGCTCGTTCAGGCCCTTGTGTCGATCCCATAGATATTCGTAATAATGGTGAACCCGCATACCGAGATCCGCCGGAACCCGCCGTGCGCGCAGGTACTGCTCGACTGATTCAATGTGCTCCCAGTGACTGTTTTTCGCTGCCTGTAAATTGCTCAACAGCGAGGCCAGGCCACCGATGATGACCGCATACAGGGAAGCGCCCATCAACATGACGACTGAGGCCAGTAGGTATTCGACGGTTCTGTTAGGCGTTATATCGCCATAACCCACCGTGGTCATGGTGGTAATCGTCCAGTACAGGGATCGAACGTACTGGGTCAGCGGTGCGCTGGTTTCAATATTTTCCGCAACCACCCAGCTGTCTGCCGGAAAGCGGTCGCTATAGGCCACCGCAAACCACAGGCAGGCGGTACAGTGCGCCAGTAGCAGAATGATGCCGAGATATTTCATCACCCTCAGGTAGCCAGGGTGGGTCCAGCTCAAGGACTCCCAGCGCCGCAAAATCACAAAGAAGCGAAGCATGCGCAGCAGGGCGAGTAATCGCACCAGCAGTATCATCGAGAAACCGCCGACCTGGGGGTCGCCGATGGCGGCAAGCAACAGCTCCAGTGGCAGGTTGGCCGCCAGGTCAAAGGCAAAAAGTCCGCGCCGGTAATGGCGTTTGATCGCCTTTGGGTCGGTAATTTCTGTACCCCCCTCGGCGTAGGAGGTATGAAAATTGAGCCCGATATCACAGAGAAAGACCAGACTGATGAACTGCAGCAAACTATTGTTTACCAGCTCGGCCGAGTGTATGAATGCCAACTGGTAGGGAATTAACAGGCAGCTAAAAACCACGAGGACCAGAATAAATGCGTCCCAGCCCAAGCGAAATGTCGAGTGCTCCCTGATAATCACAGGCGGGGCCCGGTCGTATCTTTAGGAGCTACCGAGCGCGTCTTGCTCCGTTGCAAAAACATTGATAATTGCACTGAAGCCGGAAATTTCGAACACCTCACTGGCCATTTCGT
>CBDUUA010000332.1:0-3448 GCA_965370135.1 uncultured Cellvibrionales bacterium | reverse complement strand
TACATATCCGATGACCTGGTACAGCGATTGTTACGCGAAGTCGGGGAATAGGTTCATAGGGTCAATCACTCAGTTGATGCGGAATCAAGTCGATCCTTTTGTCACGCAGTTAAAGAATCTATGCTTGCTGGTGGAACAAAGCGATCTGAACAAGGGCTATCGACAACTAAATATACCGGGGATTTCTCTGCGGCGTTCCGTACGGAATCCAGTGGGCCCGCCCGGCATGGATAGTGTCACCAGTTCCCCTTCACGCTCCACCGTCAGCTCGTTCCAGTTGCTATCGGCCTCTTGGAGAAAATCGCGGTGACTGTAAACGGCTTGCCCATTCAGTGAGAGGATATTGTCGCCCTTCTGTACCGCCTCTTGACTCGATCCGGCTGCGATACTGGAGACAACAATGCGATTCGATTTACCGCTGGCGCACGAGCACCCCGAGTGACCCTCATTCCCGCCCATCCCCTTTCCCTTAACTCGCTAGTGGCTTGCGTATAACCCGTGCTTGCGTGATGATTCAGCATGTTACTTCAGGGCGGGTACCGTAATGTTAGATGAGCAAAACCGGATAATTGACACCCTGAACCATTACCCTGGTATCGGGTATTCAGCTTGCCTGGCTCTATGGTTCTCGCGCCTTTGACAAGCAATCCGATAACAGTGAATACAAGTATCAATATGGGCTCCACAGAAAGACCCTATGAAGCGTATATATACGCTATTCGCGAGCAACTGGACCAGTATATCGAAGGTCTGAATGAGCTGAGCGAGCACTTAAAGCCGCAATTTCTTTCCCGTTGCCAGAAGATGCAGACAATACATATAGGCAGCGACGTTAAAAGCAACAATCATGGCAAAAGCAAAGCTGATGGGGATATCGGAAATTCCCAGTATGCCGTAGCGAAAGGCGTTCACCATATACAGTACCGGATTCAGCTTGGACACCGCGGCCCAAAAATCCGGCAACAGGCTAACGGAGTAAAACACCCCCCCCAGGTAGATCAGCGGCGTCAGTACAAAGGTGGGGATAATAGAAATATCGTCAAAGCTCTCGGCAAACACCGCGTTGATAAAACCGCAGAGGGAGAACAGCAGCGAGGTCAGCACCACCACGCTGACCGTGATCAACAAGCTGTGAATGGACAGCGAGGTAAATAACAGCGACAGCAGGGTCACGATAATACCCACCATCAGGCCCCGGCTCACGCCACCGGCGACATAGCCCAGCAGAATAACGTAGTTCGGTACCGGCGACACCAGCAGTTCCTCCACGTGGCGCTGAAAGCGTGCACTGAAAAAAGACGACACCACATTGGAGTAGGAATTGGTGATCACTGCCATCATGATCAGTCCCGGCACCACGAATTCGATATAGTCGAATCCCTCCATGGTGCCGATACGGGAGCCGATCAGCTTGCCGAAGATAATAAAATACAGCACCACGGTGATCGCGGGGGGCACCAGTGTCTGGATCCAGATGCGGGTAAAGCGACGAATTTCCTTGTGCACCAGGGTCTGTAGTGCAATCCAGGTTTCACGATTTTGCATTGCGCTGGGACTCTCCACCTTGCCCACCCTGGCCGCCTTGCTCGCCCTGGCCTACCAGGGACAAAAAATGTTCTTCCAGCCGATTCGTCTTGTTGCGCATACCCACCACCTCAACGCCCCGATCGCTCAACTGACTGAGCAATTGGTTCAATGACTGGCCTTGCTCGACCGACACTTCAAGACTATGAGCCTGCTGCCGCAACACGGTAAATCCATCCAGACTCAGCGGGCCGGTTTGCTCGTTGACGGTATCCAGCACAAAGGTCTGCCGCTGCAACTGTTTGAGCAGCGCATTGATACTGGTATTTTCGACGATCTCGCCACGATCGATGATCGCCACATGCCGACACAGGTTCTCGGCCTCCTCCAGGTAGTGGGTGGTGAGGATGATGGTGGTGCCCTGCCGGTTGATGCGCTGCAGGAATTCCCACATCGAGCGACGAATTTCAATATCGACGCCGGCGGTCGGTTCATCCAGAATCAGCAGCTTGGGCTCATGCACCAGCGCCCGGGCGATCATCAGCCGGCGCTTCATGCCCCCGGAAAGCGTGCGGGCGCTGTCCGTGCGCTTGTCCCACAAGCCCAATAATCTCAGGTACTTCTCGGTGCGCTGGAGCGCCAACTGTCGCTCCATGCCATAGTAGCCGGCCTGGGTAGCCACAATATCCTGTACCCGCTCGAATAGATTGAAATTGAATTCCTGGGGCACCACACCGATCAAGCGCTTGGCGCTGGAAAAATCGCGATCGATATCGTAGCCGAAAATAGAAACCGTGCCGCCACTCTTGCGCACCAGTGAACAGATAATGCCGATGGTGGTCGATTTACCCGCGCCATTGGGCCCGAGCAGGGCAAAAAAGTCGCCGGCAAACACCTCCAGGTCGATCCCCTTGAGCGCCTCAAAGCCATTGTCATAGCGTTTTCGCAAGCCTTTGATAACCAGTGGCTTTTCCGTTGTCTTGTCCAAAATAGCCTCGCTCAAAATAGTCTCGTACAAAATAGTCTCGTACAAAATAGCCTCGTACAAAATAGTCTCACACAAATTTACCGGGGCGATGCCAAATGCCGATATGGGCTGGAGGATCAGGGCGCGCTACTGTTACACAGCGAACAACTATTGGCAAATGATGCAGCATCGATATGAAGCGGATGCCGTACACCGCAGATTGCATCCAAACACAATAACCGTGGGGCAGTCACATCGAGTGTACCGTTAGATTGCCACCACCGTCACGCCGTCAAACTTTGGACTGAAATCGACAACACCGGAACCTGCGACCGGGGCCGCCCGTTAATTTCCGGTTTCTGTAGATAGAGTGTTGCAATTGCGTTTTGCCCCCGTTAGAGTCTGGGTCGTAGCAAGGTGTATTGAAACCGGGTCGATGTACTTTCCCCTCGATTCCCCAAGCGGGCAAGCGACGGGCAAGTGACCTCCGAAAGCTCTACGAGCCGGCAGGAGTTCGAATGCGAAACCGCGCGGATCTATCAAACCCTCCCCTACAGATCGCCGCTGACGACCTGCCACACTCCCCTATTGCCCAAGCCTTTGTTCTTGCCCTCTCTATAACAATACGAATACGCCGACAATCCGCCCACCATCGACTGATAGACGCGGTCCTGCCAGGGGGAGCGCCGTCTTGATAGAGTCAAGCAGCACATCACTCTGGCCTTTTATCGTGTATTTCCTCGCGGTATTACTCCTCGTGGCCACCATGCTGGTGCTGTCCTGGCTCTTGGGTGAGCGGCGCACTAACAAGGCCACTAATATGCCCTTCGAATCGGGCATCGTGTCAGTGGGGGTGCCGCAGATACAAATGTCGGTAGAGTTTTATCTGGTGGCCATCTTCTTTGTCATCTTCGACCTCGAAACCATCTTCATTTTTGCCTGGGCCATCGCCTTTTT
>CBDUUA010000331.1:0-3450 GCA_965370135.1 uncultured Cellvibrionales bacterium | reverse complement strand
TGCGGATTGCGCGAATTGAATCCGATAGCGCCGGCAGTGAATTTTGCCGGGTCGATGTCAATTTGTTGCTACAGGACGTGGTCGAATTCTATGAACCGCTGTCCAGCGATCGCGAGCAGCAACTGGATTTATCGATAATCGGCGAACTCGAGCTGTGGGCTGATCGCGACCTGATTTTCCAGATGCTGGCGAACCTGGTCGACAACGCTATCAAGTACACCCCTGACGGGGGCGTAATTCGAGTGAGTGCGGAGCCCGCTGCAGGCACAGTGCGAATCGCAGTGGCTGACAACGGACCGGGTATTCCCGAGGCCGAGCGGGACAAGGCGTTTCAGCGTTTTTATCGACTGGAAGCGAGTCGCGGTTTGTTGCCGGGCAACGGCCTGGGCCTGAGCCTGGTGGCCGCCGTGGTCAACTTGCATCAAGGCAGCATTCAGCTCGAGGATAACAACCCGGGCTTGCGGGTGGTGGTGCGGATGCCCGGGCTGAAAAGCTAAGTCGAGGCGGCGGCACTCGAGCTGGCGTTAGCTGCGGTTTCCAGGATTATTCCGGTGGGTATAAATCGAAGTCGTGCAGCAGTGGTGGCGCCGGCGCCGGTATTGCTTTTTCGTGCTGTTTCAAAATTTCTCCCGCCGGCTCCACCTGCAGTGCGCTGGTATCGGGTACCGGGAAGTCCGGTGATGGTGGGGCTTCCACGAGACGCTCGGTATTCGCTGGCGCCAAGCTAAGATCGCCGGTATTGATCGGTGGGGGTGGCGCGGGTGTTGCGAGATTTGGGTTCAAATCGGCGCCGGTCTCGGCAATACTGAGTTGGCTGGTATCCGGGGGCGGCGGTGCTGCGGTCGCCGGCGGCGCCAGGGGCGAGCCATTATTGGCCGCCAGCTTAATGCCGCTGGTGTCGACTTCGAGGGCGTTGACCACGGGGCGCTCTTCGTCCCGGATGAGGTTGCCCACCCTGGGTGCAAGGCTCAAGCCATTCGTGGCGGAGCGCTCGCCAGTGGCTCGGGCCGGGATGCCTGCGCGTCGAAGATAGACGATGGCTCCGGCGCGCTTGAGCGTGTCGCGGTAGCTTTCGGCGGCCCCGCGATCCAGACCCGATTTGAGTGTATGGGCGCTGCCGCTGAAAAGTGGCGCTATTTTTTCCTCGCTGGTCTTGAATAATGTCGCCAGCGCCGCGGCCACCTGCTCGACCTCCAGCGTGGGCATTACT
This sequence comes from uncultured Cellvibrionales bacterium, assembly GCA_965370135.1. Lineage (GTDB taxonomy): Bacteria > Pseudomonadota > Gammaproteobacteria > Pseudomonadales > JAHEGP01 > JAHEGP01. Next base: position 2,240 of record CBDUUA010000331.1, on the reverse strand, counting down.
TCGCCCTTGAATACGATCTCGTACTTATCCATGGCTTACACCCTTTTTCTGCTTATTGACTCATTATGTTTAGGATTATAGACGGGCTGGCGCAAAATAGACCGGCTGTGGTTTGGTCACGATACTTGGCCGTATTTGCCATTGTGTTTTATTGTCCGCAAGCTATCTTGCACGCTGTTTGAAAAAACACTTTTTATCGGGACTCAAGCCGGTTGCAGTGGCTCGGGTTACCCCCAACATTTTAACGTGAAGCAGGTATTAAAATGGCTCAGGAAGCTTATATTTACGATGCTATCCGCACGCCGCGGGGCAAGGGCAAAGCGGGCGGCAGCCTCTATGAAGTCAAGCCTATCGATCTATTGGCAAATCTATTGGAGGCAATGAAGCAGCGCCACGACCTGGATACGCGACGGGTTGAAGACGTCATTATCGCCACCGGTGAGCCGGTCAATGAACAGGGCCAGAATATCGCGAAAACGGTGATTACCTATTCCAGTTGGGACGACGTGACTACCGGCGCCCAGTTGCATCGCTACTGTGCCGGTGGCCTGGATGCGGTTAATATCGCGGCGGCCAAGGTGATGGCCGGTATGGAGGATCTCTCCTGTGGCGGCGGTGTCGAGTCCATGTCACGCCTGGGTCTCGGCGCCAGTGGCGCGGCCCAGGGCGATGCCTGGGTAGCGATGAAGACCTACGGTATATCCCAGGGTATTGGCGCCGATATGGTGGCGGGCATGCACGGGTTTAGTCGTGAGGATCTCGATCGCTATGCGCTCCAGTCGCAGCAGCGGGCGGCGGCGGCATGGCAGGCCGGGTATTTCGATAAGTCAGTGGTGCCGGTTCGGGACATGAATGGTGTGGTGATACTGGATCACGACGAATTGGTGCGGCCGGATACCACCCTGGAGGCGCTGGCCGGGCTCAAGCCTTCCTTCAAAATGTTTAATGATTATGGTCACGGCGACCTGGCGCGGCTGAAATACCCGCAATTGGAGGGGATTGAAAACGTTCATACTCCGGGTAACTCCTCGGGCATCGTCGACGGCGCCTCACTGGTACTGGTCGGCAATGAGCAGGCGGGCAAGGATCTTGGCCTGACCCCCAGGGCGCGTATTGTCAGTGCAGCGCTGACCGGCACTGAGCCCACCATCATGCTGGAGGGGCCGGGGCCGGCATCGCTGAAAGCGCTGCAAAAGGCGGGCCTCACGGTGGCTGATATCGACCTGTTCGAACTGAATGAAGCCTTTGCCTCGGTGGTGTTGCGCTATCAAAGCCTGTTGGGCATCCCGGACGACAAAATCAATGTCAACGGCGGCGCTATCGCCATGGGTCATCCCATTGGTGCTACCGGCGCCATGGTGTTGGGTACCTTGTTGGACGAATTGGAACGACGCAAGCTGAAGCGGGGCCTGGTGGCTCTGTGTGCGGGTGGTGGTATTGGTATCGCCACGATTATTGAGCGCGTCTAGCATCACTATGAAACTGTCGGTTGCGCACTGCGCAGCCCGAACCCAAACAGAGCGAGTAGAGCAATGGGATACATCCGCTTGGAAAAAGATACTGACGGCGTGGTCGAGCTGATTTTTGACCAGCCCGGAAAAACCGTAAATACCATGGGCCAGGAATACGACGGGGCGATGCGAGCCGCGCTGGTCGAGTTACAGGATATGGTCGCCGCGGGGGGCGTCACCGGCGTCTATGTCCGCAGTGGCAAGCCGGGGCAATTTTTCGCCGGTGGTGATATCAAGGAAATGCTGGAAATGGATCTCGACGCCAGCGTCGAGAAGAAGACCGAGATGTTCAACGCCCTGGTGGCCACCAAGGCGCCCCTGCGCCAACTGGAAACCCTGGGTGTGCCGGTAGTCGTCGGCTTGAATGGCCCGGCCCTGGGCGGCGGCTTTGAAATTGCGCTGGCCTGTCACCACCGCATTGCCCTGGGTGGTATCCAGGTGGGTTTGCCCGAAGCCATGATCGGCTTGATGCCGGGCGCCGGTGGCGTGGTGCGCATGACCCGGCTGATCGGTATGCAGGAAGCTATCGGGCTCATTAGCCAGGGTAAGCGGCTGAAGGCGGAAGCAGCGCTGGAGAAGGGCTTGTTGCACGAGTTGGCCGACAGCGAGGAGGACATGGCGGCGCGGGCCCGGGCCTGGATCAAAGCCCATCCGGAGGCGGTGCAGCCCTGGGATGAAAAGGGCTATAGCATTCCCGGTGGTGACGCCTCTGACCCGGCCAACCAGGGC
>CBDUUA010000330.1:0-3453 GCA_965370135.1 uncultured Cellvibrionales bacterium | reverse complement strand
AGCTCGGCGCCCTGACCGGCGGCAAAAATCTGTACATCGGTGGCGTCGTGGCCCATGGTCGTCCAGCCGGTGCGGGTGCGCTCGTTGAGAACCTCCAGCACCGCTTGGTACAGTATCATTTCATCTGTCAGTGCGTCGAGGCGCACGGCCTGTATCTGGGTCAGGTCAAAATCGACAAACTGGCGCCACACCTTGTTCATCGTTATTGCGTCGCCAAGAGCGCGGGCAATGGTTTCGGCGCGGGCGTGAATCTTTTTCACTTCTTCCGGCTTCCACTCGTACACACCCTGTCGTCCGAGGCTCAAGCCGCCGGTGCTGTGATCCGCAGTCACCACCAGCAGCGTACCCGGGTGCTGTTCGACAAACGTCACTGCGACCTTCACCGCTGCGGCAAAGTCTTCCATTTCTGCCATTGCGCAGGCGATGTCGTTAGCGTGCCCGCACCAGTCGATCAGGCTGCCCTCTGCCATCAGAAAGAAACCGGTGTCGCTGCGGCCCAAATTTTCCAGTGCGGCCCGGGTCATTTGGGTCAGGCGTAACGGTGTTTCGCTATCCAGTGCATAGGGCAGGTTAGTGTCGGCAAACAGCCCGACAACGGCTTGCGCCTGCGCCACGTCACGGAGTTGTGTCAACTCTTCCACGTAGGTGTATCCGGCTGCGGTCAGCTCCGCGACCAGATTGCGGTCGTCCCGGGTAAATTGCTTGCGCCCGCCGCCCAGTAGAAGATCCACCGGTAGTTGGCCATTCACTTTGGCGTCGACAAAATCGTCGGCGATAGCAGACTCATATGTGCGCTTTTCGCTGTGCGCCACAAACGATGCCGGTGTGGCGTGGTAGATCTCCGAGGTGGCTACCAGGCCGGTGCGCCAGCCGGCGCGCTTCGCCTGCTTGAGTATGCTGTCCAGCGGCGCCTTATCGGCATCGACCCCGACGGCGCCGTTAAAGGTCTTTACGCCGGTGGCCAGTGCCGTTGCCGACGCTGCGGAATCGGTGACCCAGGTGTCGTCATCCGGATACGTCCAGGCGTTACCCACCAGCAACTGATCAAAAATAGTCGCTTTGGGCGTGCCCTGCGGTTTGCCGTGCAGGTAATAGCGATAGGCGCTGGTATAGGCCGGGCCCATGCCATCGCCAATCATAAAAATGATATTGCGCGGTGATTCTTCGGTGCTGGCGGAACTGCTGGACAGTCCTATAAGCAGGCCAAACAGGGGCAACACCAGGGAGTGCAAGGGTGACAAAGGGCTCTCCAGGTTCAGTCGTTTTACCAGCTCAACAAGCCATTCAGCGATCTTTATTGCGGCAGGAATTATATTCGTCAAAGATGATCAGGGCTATCTATTCCTCTTAATTTGGAATCCGCAGTTGGACGTGAAATCAAACCTTGGTGAAATCAGCTGCGTCCCCGGTATAATGCCGACTTTCCCTGTGGGATGGCAGTCTAATGGCATCTTTTAAAAAAATAGGCATTATCGGTCGGCTCGAAAGTGATCATGTGATTGACACTGTGAGGGAGTTGATTGAGCTGCTCCAGGCTCGTCAACATACGGTAGTGCTGGAAGATGATATCGCCCGCCTGATTCCCGATCAGTCGGTGCACGTGGCTGATCGCAAGACTATCGGTGAGTTGTGCGACCTGGCTATTGTGGTGGGCGGCGACGGCAGCCTGCTGGGTGCGGGCAGGGCGTTGGCGGCCCATGATTGTGCCGTTCTCGGGATAAATAGGGGGCGGCTGGGCTTTCTCACTGATATCGGGCCCGAGCAAGTCAGGCAAAAAGTGGGCGAAGTGCTCGACGGTAAATATCGACAGGAAGAGCGCTTCTTGCTGGATGTGGAAGTCAGGAGAGGCGATGAGGTGATTGCCCGTGCTGAATCCCTCAATGATGTGGTGATTAATTCCGGCAGCTCGGCTCGCATGATCGACTTTGATCTGTATATGGACGGCAAATATGTCTATAGTCAGGACTCCGACGGCCTGATCGTGTCTACGCCAACGGGTTCAACGGCTTACGCCTTGTCCGGAGGGGGTCCCATTATGCACCCGGATCTCGATGCTATCGTGTTGGTGCCGATGTTCCCCCATACCCTGAGTGCGCGGCCGATTGTGGTTGCGGGTGATACCGAGATCAAAGTGGTGATTGGGAATTGTGATCCCTATATTAGTTGTGATGGCCAGGTACACTTGACCACTGCGCCGGGTGACACGGTCTCTATTCGCAAAAAGCCCCACAAGCTCAAACTCATTCACGTACTGAATCACGATTTTTATGCCGCCTGCCGAGATAAACTCGGCTGGGGCAATCGTTTGGCAAAATGATGGCGATTGAACTGATTGTTACCGACATGCAGCAGGATTTGCGGCCCTTTAGTCGCCTGTTGTGGCAGCGGGGCATTGCGCACCGCATTCACGAGTCTGCCGGCAAGCAGGTGCTCACCCTCGATAACGAGTCCTTGTCCGCTGCGGTGAACGAGCTCTATCGACGCTACCAGAGCGGGCACATCGCGCCGCAACAGCCCTTGCAGGTACCAAGGAAAGAAGTGGCCACCCCTGCCTGGCAGCTTCGATTAGCGGCCGCGCCCCTGACCCTGGCGCTGGTGCTGGCCTGTGTGCTGGGCGCGCTGGTGGTCTTTAGCGGCAATGAATATTGGCTCAGTCTGCTGACCTTCCAATCATGGTTCGACCTGGGTGGCGCGCGTTTCTTCCTGCCGTTGGCGGAAACCCTGCAGGCCGGGCAGTGGTGGCGGTTGTGGACTCCCATTGTGTTACATTTTGGCCTGTTGCACCTGGTGTTCAACGCCCTGTGGTTGTGGGAGTTCGGCGGGCGTATTGAAATCGTGCAGGGGCCATGGCGGCTGTTGGGGCTGGTTGCGGTGATCGCCCTGGGCTCGAATTTCGGCCAGTATTACTTTGCCCACAATGTGCTTTTTGGCGGCATGTCCGGTGTGGTATACGGCCTGGTTGGCTATTGCTGGGGCTGGAGCCTGCTGCGGCCGGAGCAGGATTTCGGTATCCCGCGAGTGTTAATCTACGCCATGATCGGTCTTATGGTGTTGGCGCTCACCGGCTTGTTTACCTTGTTTGGTTTTGGCGCAATTGCCAATGCAGCGCACTTTTCCGGATTTCTAATAGGCCTGGGTTTGGGCCTGCTACTGGCGGCTATGAGTGCAAGAGGAAGCGATGGATTACCAAAAACTGATTGAAGAGCTGAACCCGGAGATTTACCAGCGCTTGAAGCAGGCCCTGGAGGTGGGCAAATGGCCGGATGGCATGGCCCTGTCTGACGCGCAAAAAGTCAGCTGTATGGATGCTGTGATCAGCTGGGAATCCCGGCATGTCAGCCCCGAACAGCGCACCGGCTATATCGACCGGGGGAGTAAGAGCGAAGGTGAACGCTGCGCGACCGAGCCGTCAGAACAGCTATTGCGCCTCGAAGACAAACCCACTCTTAACCG
>CBDUUA010000329.1:0-3456 GCA_965370135.1 uncultured Cellvibrionales bacterium | reverse complement strand
CGAGCTTTTCAGCGGCCTCAGCGCCGGGGTAGCCGGCGCTGACGGCTGCTTTGAACCAGGTAGTTTTAACCACTCAGTACAGGGTCGACTCGAGCAATTTCGCAAGACCATGCAACAGACTACGCAGCCATCCATGCAAGCACCTATTCAAGCATCTATGGCGCCATCCGTGGAACAAAAACATCGAGGCGGTGGCAACAAACAGGACTAGGAGGCTGCCCGAGAACGGACTTATTTCGCCCGTTATTTACCTGTTAATAGGCCAATTCCCTACCGTGCTAACAGGCAAACCCCATGGGCGAACATGCGCAGCGTTAGAAAACTTTGACACAACGACTGGAAATTAACCACCAGATAGTGGTAACGTAGCAACTTCCTTCACGGCGTAACCGATTGTGGCGAGCCTGAAGGCCAAACCCAAACTATTAATTTTTCCAAGCCATAACATGAAAGGGGATTAGAGAATGAAATATAACCCACTTAAAGTGATCGCTGTTGCTGCAGTAATCGTTGTTGGGTCTGGCTGTGCCAGCAATAGCAGAGTCGACGAACTTCAAATACAAAGCGTTGCTGCCGAGAAATCCATCAGTGAAGCCAACGAAGCCGCAGCCTCAGCCCGGGCAGCATCTGACCGCGCCCAGGCTACCGCCGACCAGGCACTGGCTACCTGCAATGCTGCCAACATGACTGCTGAAGAAGCGAACGAGAAAATCGACCGCGCCTTCAAAAGCTCTATGGAGAAGTAGTCCAGGGCATGTCATCAAGCCCGATACCCCAGTGGGGTATCGGGCTTTTTATTGCCTGTCGCCTTTATTAGAGGGGAATTTAGAGGGGAATTTAGAGGGGAATGCAGCAGAAGGGAATGTGTAGTAGTAGAGTGGGCCAGGACAGAGCCTCACTACATCCGGTGGCCGACCGGCATCGGCAAGCCATTTTCCAGCGCCTGAACCCGCCACACCTCGCCCCAATCGATAACCGCATTGGGCGTCACTTGCTTGGCCTCAGCCAAGGTGGCGGTAAGAGAGCGACTGGTTTGGTCGATATCACCGTCCAGCCCATCCAGCGGTGGATGCACCTCAAGATACAACACGCCATCCTGCCAGCCCGCCTTATAGCGCTGGTTCACAATGTAGACCGGAGTGCCATTTTTGGCGTTCTGGACCAATCGCTCAATATCAGCCGGATACATTCGAATACAACCGTGGGTAACTTGCATGCCAATGCCGTTCTCCCGGTTGGTGCCATGAATAAAGTAGCTGGGTATGCCCAGGCGCAGGATGTACTGCCCAAGGGGATTATCCGGCCCCGCCGGTACCCGCTTGGGTAGGGGATCGCCCCGCGCCTCGTGCTCCGCGCGCACCGATGCCGGCGGGAACCAAACAGGGTCTTTTACCCTGCCAGTGATTTTGGTGACTTCAAGCGGGGTGCTCCAGTCACCCCGGCCGACACTGATGGCATACACTTCAACAACAGGCGACTGCTCCCTCGCTACCGGGGGATAGTAATACAATCGCTTCTCGGAAACATTGATAACAATCCCCTTGCGGGGCGCTGCAGGTAGCACATGCTGCCCCGGAAGGGTGACAGTGGCGCCCTCTTTGGGAACCCAGGCATCAACCTCGGGGTTAGCCGCGCGCACGGCATCATAGCCGTACATGTAGATTCTGCCAATATCGAGCAGGGTATCCTCACGGCCGGCCTTCACAACTTGCAACTGACCCACCACATCACCCACACCGGGATCGAGTATAAACCTGTTAGGGCGCTCTTGTGGCTCTTGTGGTCCATGTAGCTCTTCGGTACCCCAGCCAGAGTTGGTGGCGAAGATCGCGATGCCTATAAACCCAAGAAAACGGATTCTGAATAGGAGTTTTTGTACTGTCTGTTTCATATCAGGGCAGGATCTCAATGGGAGTGCCGATATCCACGGCATTCCAGATTTCGTCCATTTCCTCATTGGTGACGGCAATACAGCCATCGGTCCAGTCGAATGTCTGTATCACTGAAGCCGGAAATGCCATGGTTCCCGGCAAACCATGAATCATGATAGAGCCCCCGGGACTGACTCCGGCGCCACGAGCTTGCTCCTGGTCAAACTGATTCGGATAGGAAATGTGGATAGACTTGTAAAAATCGCTATTTTCTTTTTTAAAATCGAGGATATATCTACCCTCCGGCGTATGCTCATCGCCTTCCCTCAGCTTATGCCCCACGGGCTGGGGGCCGAGAGATACGACATATTCCCTGAAGGGCATGCCTTTCTGTAGCAAGTAAAGCTTGCGCTCAGACTTGTTCACCAACACGAAGTCGGCTTTAGGCCATGCATACGCCAGCGACGTGGCCAATAGTAAAGTAATGCTCAATAACAATTTCATCATACCACCCATTGTAAAACAGAAGCCGCACCAACCGAAAGGCCCGGCAGCAAGCAGCTCCCCCGCGAATAAATGACTTTTGTGAAGATAATAGTAGTCAAGAACGCCCCTGAAAGCCTTGCAACAGCCAGCAGCCAAGCCTCACGCCTGCCCTTTGGACTCGAGCTCGTTGACCATGGCTTCAATCTTCTGTCGCAACCACTGGTGAGGCGCGGAATTCGCGATTCGGTGATGGGACACCAGCACAAAGTCCAGGGCAACGCCCTCTCCGGGCAGTGGCAGTATCGCGATACTGGAGCGCACCAGTGGATTGCGGGTAACAAAGGAGGGCACCATCAAAATATTATTGGTATGCCGGACCACTTCCAGTGCCGTCATCAGGTGATCGGTCTCAAAGCTGAACTCAAGCTCCGCTAGACCCTCACCCGGCAAGGCATTGCGCTGAAATGACGCAATTTCATTCAGGTCAGGAATATAAAAATCAATAAAGGGATAGCCCACCAACTTTTCCCATTCGGCCGCCTCACCAAGCAGCGGATGATCATGCCGCACCAGTGCGACCAGCTTGGTCTGCGTCAGGCACTCGATGTCATAGTCAGCGTCGTAGTGGGTATAGCGAAGGTGGATGGAGAAATCCAGCTTGCCCTGGGCCAACTGCTCCAGTTGCTTCTCTATCCAGGTCACCGTGCGCAGTCGAATACCGGGCGCCTCCCGTGCCAACAAGCCCATCAAGGGCCCCATTATTACGGTGCCTACGTTTTCACTGGTGGCGATGACGAACTCGCCGCTATAGCTGGCGGGATCAAAGGCCGAGGGCGCCACCAGCTTGCCGACTGACTCCAGCACGCCACGCAGCGGTCGCTCCAACTCAAGGGCTTTCGGCGTTGGCCCCACGCCATGGGAAGAGCGGATAAACAGGGGGTCGTCAAACACCTCCCGCAAACGCCCGAGAGTTTTGCTCATGGCCGGCTGGGTAATAAAGAGCCGCTCAGCCGCCCGAGAAACATTGCGCTCCTCCAGCAGTACCTGCAGGGCAATAAGCAGATTCAGGTCGATCCGGGCGATCTGGCGAATGTCCATA
>CBDUUA010000328.1:0-3457 GCA_965370135.1 uncultured Cellvibrionales bacterium | reverse complement strand
CAAGACTTTCCCCTCGATGCCGCGCTCTCCCTGAGCGTCTCCCAGGCCAGTCGCGCCGGTATCAAGAGTGTCAATGAGGATGCCATCGGCATTCGCATACCCGATGCCCCCATGCTCAGCACCAAAGGCGCGCTCGCGGTGATTGCCGATGGCGTGAGCGCCGCGGAAGCGGGCAGGGAGGCGAGCGAAACCTGTGTGCGCAATCTGCTGTCGGATTATTTTTCCACCCCGGATTGCTGGTCGGTAAAAAAATCCGTACATCAGGTGCTGACCGCCCTGAATCGCTGGTTGTATGGGCGCAGTCTCAGCTTCGCCGACCAGCGGCGCGGCTATGTCAGTACCTTGAGCGCGGTGGTGTTCAAGTCCCGCAATGCCTACGTTTTTCATATTGGCGACAGCCGCGTGTATCGCTGGCGCGAGGGTGAACTCTCGCTGCTGAGCCGCGATCACGCCATGACGGTGTCGGACAAGCAGCGCTATTTAACCCGGGCTATGGGCATGGATATCCGCCCGGATATCGACTATCGCAAGCTGTCCTTGCAGGTGGGCGATGTGTTCCTGCTGTGTACCGATGGCGTCTATGATTTCGTTGGTGATCAGTTGATGGCGGAGCTGATACCGGGGGCAGGGGAGGATATCGAATCCGTTGCGGAACTGTTGTTACAGCGTGCGCTGGATAACGGCAGTGATGACAATTTGAGTTGCCAGCTATTGCGGGTTGACAGCTTGCCGACGCAACAGGTCGATGATGTCGTCTCCCGGTTGACCGCGTTGCCGTTTCCGCCTTTTCTTGAGCCCGGCATGTCCCTGGATGGCTACCGTATCGAGCGGGAGTTGCATGCCAGTAGCCGTAGCCAGAGTTACCTGGTGCGGGACAGTGATAGCGATATTCGCTACTGTATGAAAACGCCGTCGGTCAATTACGAGGATGATCCCGCCTATATCGAGCGCTTCGTGATGGAGAACTGGATCGGCAGCCGTATCAACAGCCCCAATGTCGTTAAGGTGGTGGAGCCATCCCGCCGCAAGTCCTGCCTCTACTACCTGACCGAATATATCGATGGCATTACCCTGGCGCAGTGGATTCGGGAAAACCCGAAACCAGCGGTGCAGGAAGTGGTCTATCTGGTCGACCAGATCGCTCGCGGCCTGCGCGCCATGCACCGCAAGGAAATTCTGCATCAGGATATCAAGCCGGACAATATTATTCTCGACCGCCACGGCGTGGCAAAGATTATCGATTTCGGTTCCTGCCATGCTGCCGGTGTCGCCGAAATAGCAACGCCGATCGATCGCGAAGTGGCGCTGGGAACGGCGTCCTATTCGGCGCCGGAATACCAGGTGAGGAAACGTGCGGGGCCCCAGGCAGAGCTGTTTTCTCTCGCGGTGTTGAGCTTCGAGATGCTGACCGGGGAACTGCCTTTTGGTGGCCAACTCGAGCGCTGCCGAAAGCCTGATGATTTTCTCAAGACCCGCTATATTGCGGCCTACCGCATTAATCCGCTGGTGCCGGTATGGATTGATGGCGCGCTGCGCAAGGCCTTGCGCTATCATCCCGAAAGTCGCCATCAGGACGTGTCTGAATTTATTTACGAACTCCAGCACCCCAATAATAAATACCTGGAGCGCGAATTCCAGCCCCTACTGCAGCGTGATCCGGTGCTGCGCTGGCAGCTATTGTCCGCGGTGCTGGGCGTCGGTCTAGCTATTAGCCTCTATTTCCTGCTGTAGAGCCGAATTTATTCGGCCAAGCATCGGTGGTCGAATAAATTCGACCCTACGGTTTTCCGAATGATTGCCTTTGTAGGGCCGAATTTATTCGGCCAAGGTTCCTCGATCAAGTACCATTGTAGGGCCGAATTTATTCGGCCAGCGTCCTTGCCGCGATAGGAGCATCTGATGTCAACAACAATGAACTATGAGAGCGCAAGAAAATATTTTCTGGAAAAGCCGGAGGCGATTGAAGACTATCCCTTTGGCCCCGCCGTTGCCGTATACAAGGTAAAAGAAAAAATGTTTGCGACACTGTCTGAAGCCGATGGCGTGGCCAGTATAAATTTAAAATGTGACCCCGACGAAGCGATTGCCCTGCGGGATGTTTTTGAGGCGGTAGTACCCGGCTATCACATGAATAAACAACATTGGAATACGATCATACTCAATGCTACGGTGCCGGATTTTGAATTGCACCGGATGATCGATAGATCCTACGGCCTGGTGGTGAAGGGCTTGAAAAAGTCGGAGCGCAATGCGCTGGAGTTGCGCTATAGTGCCGAGTCACTTTATCGCTAGTTTATTGCTGTCGGATTAGTCTACAGATACCGTTAAGAGCGCCCTGCATCTCGGGCGTCTTTGGGGTTGCAGCAAATCGATTCAGGAGCAACTATTTTGAAACCCATTGTTTTGAAATCAATTGTTTTTGGTGGCACCGGATTTATCGGCAGCCACACGGTTGAGCAGTTGTGCCTGGCGGGTCATTCGGTGACGGTGGTGCTGCGAGAGGGCGCGGATTCAACATTCTTGCGCTCACTCGATGTGACCCTAATAACCGTCGACTTCTCCAGCGTTGAGGCCCTGGCAGAGGCTATCAAGGGTCACGATGTGGTGTATTGCTGTCTTGCGAACACCCGCATGCACCAGTCTCTTGAGCAACGGCTGGCGCTTGAGGTCACCCTGATCGGCCGGGTGTTTATGGCGGCATCAGCGGTCGGCGCCAAACGCTTTGTGCAATTGAGTACGGTGCATGTGTATGGTTTCGGTCATGGCTCGATAGCCATCGAAGAAGATACGCCCAAGCGAGTCGCCCACGGTTATGGTGTGGCGGCGCTAGCCCGCGAGAACAATCTGTTGAGCCTGGCGGCCGACTCAAAGACCGAGCTGGTATTGATCCGCCCGGCCGAAACCCACGGTCTGCGCGACAAGGTATTTGCGAGTTTCAAGGCCATGCATCAGCAGGGATATTATGTCGTTATCGGCGATGGTCGAGTGCGGGTATCAGGAGTAGATGTCCGCGATGTGGGCAGAGCCATGGTGTGGTGCGGGATGTTGCCGGAAGCGGCAGGGAACAGCTATTTAGTGCAGAATTTTTCGTTCTGTCAGATCGAGTTCAAACAATTAATGGATGAGCTTCGGGGCAGTCATGCCCGCTTGATTCGCTTGCCGGTTGTTATCGCCAAAACCTTCGCCACCGTTGTTGAGCGCCTGGCGCCCTATTCCATAGAAGTACCACTCACCCCTTTTGCCGTCGCCGTGGTCACCACGCCCTGTCGCTATGATGATTCAAAGCTGCGCAGCACCGGCTTTCAGTATCAGCATGGCCTCGTGGATATGATTCGATCGAGCCTGGGCCCCATGTAGGTTGGTGCTGAGCTTGCGAAGCCCAACAGGGATAGGTTGGGTCCCATGTAGGTTGGTGCTGAGCCTGCGAAGCCCAACAGGGATAGGTTCAATTGTTGGG
>CBDUUA010000327.1:0-3459 GCA_965370135.1 uncultured Cellvibrionales bacterium | reverse complement strand
TGGCAGTGCTTGATAAAGTCTGTGGTCGCTTTAACTGGATAGTGCATGCTTATTGTCAGATGACAAATCATTACCATTTTCTGGTGGAAACGGTTGAAGGGAATTTGTCTAATGGGATGCGGCAGTTTAATGGGCAGTACACACAGCGGTTTAATAACCGCCACAGGATGGTTGGACATTTATTTCAAGGACGTTATAAGGCGATACTGATTCAAAAGGATGCCTATTTGCTGGAACTGAGCCGTTACATAGTATTAAATCCACTTCGAGTTGGAATGGTCGATGAGCTTAAGGATTGGCATTGGAGCAGCTATCGTGCAATGGTAGGTTTGGACACCTGCCCGGAGTGGTTGAATGACGACTGGCTATTGAGTCAGTTTGGGAAATATCGAAATCCTGCTATCAAACGGTATCATCAATTTGTCCAGGAAGGCACCGGTTTGATCAGTCCGCTGCATGAGGAATTTGAACGCTCTGAATAGCAAGTGTTGGAATGTTAGAACTGACCCGATTTTTTCTCTTCCGTTATTAGAGTAATCCAGTGGTAATTCACAACTCAATCTCCCCGCCATACAACTCCACCTCGTAGAGCAGCGGCCAACCCTTGCCGGTGAGCCAGAAGTGGCCGCTGTCCGGGTCATAGGCGATACCGTTGGCGACACTGTTGCGGCCGTAATGGCGTGTCTCCGGTAGCAACTCTCCCAGATCCCATTGGGCTGTCACCTCACCACTGTCCGGGTCGATGGCGACCAGTCGCGACGACATCCAGATATTGGCATAGAGTTTGCCCTCCGCCCATTCCAGCTCGTTGATGCGTCGCACCGGCCCGTGCTGGTCGTGCACCTCAATACTGTCGATGAGCGCCAGGGTGGTGGTGTCCCGTCTGCTGATTCGAGACGAGCCGTCGCTGAACCATAAATGCACGCCATCGTAAGCCAGGCCCCAGCCCTCGCCGGGGTAGCTCAGCTTGCGCTTGAAGTGCAGGGTGGTTTTGTCGAGTACGAACATCTCTCCCGCCTCCCAGGTGAGTACCAGCACCTCGTCGCCGACGATACACAGCCCCTCGGCAAAATAGCGATCGGCAAAGCGGTAGTGAGTATTGCTGCCGCTGCCGTCGCGCCTGCCTGCAATCACCAGGCTGCGACCGCGCAGGCCGCTGCTCTGGTACAGATGATCCTTTTCCAGCGCCAGGCCCTGGGTGAAGATGCGGGCATTGTGGGGCAGGGTGTTGACGATACGCAGGGGTGATACCGGGATCTGGGCGGCCGTCGGCAGCGGGGCTCCCAGGGTGATAGCCGGCAGCGAGATCCATAGTGTGATAGTCCACAGTGCGATAGTGGCCAGTATCTTTGGTTTCACAATATCACCTTGATGAGGGCTGGCCTCCGCTCCGGATCAGCGAGCGGATGGCAAAGCGTGTTGGGCTCAGGGCGCGCATCAGGCGCCAGGGCAAGGGCCGCGGCGACTGGTTGACCCATGACGCAATACAGGCCGCGGCGATCGGCGTGCTGGCCAGGCCTTTCGAGCCGTGACCGGTATTCACGTACAGGCCGGGCCAGTAGTCGCCGGGGTGGTCAATGCGCGCTTTGGCATTGGCCGCCAGCGGCCGGAAGGTCTCGCGGATTGCGTCGAGCCGGGGTGCCGGGCCGACCATGGGGACATAGTCGGGGGTGGTGCAGCGCACGGCCGCGCGGCCCCCAAGCTGGTCTATCACTATCTGCGGCAGGCGGCTCGGGTCGAGCAGCGCGGGTACGTGGCTGGCCAACTGTTGCAGATTATGTCGATGATCCTGGTCGCGGATATCGGTGTTGCTATCGTTGACCCGAAAACTGGCGCCGCAGCAGAGGCTGCCGTCACCGTCTGGTGCAACGTAGCCGGTGTGACACAGTGATAGCGCAGGTGTGTCACTCGCTGCCGGTAATAGGGTGATCTGACCGCCGACACTGCGGATGGGCAGTTCGGACAGTGGCGCAAATGCGGCGCTATCGATACCGCAACTGACCACGCAAACAGAGGCGTCGAAGCGATCGCCATTCGCGGCTAGTAGCCGCCAGCCTGATGGCAGGGGATTGAGCTCGGTGATCCGGCAATCGTTCACCAGGCGAATGGCACTGTGATCCAGTAACTGCCGGCACACCCGGCGCGGTTTTAGCCAGCCACTGGCGGGAAAGTACAGCGCCGGATAGTCGATCGCGATGCCACTCAAGGCGCTGGCCTCGGACGCGGATACCGGGCGCACCAGCTCGTCGAAGCCCTGGTAACGCCGGCCGATGCGCTCGATGCTACTGCGCTCGGTAGCGTTAAAGCCCAGTTGTAACATGCCGTTGAGATGACCGTCGATGCCCTCGCGCAGTATCTGCCTATCGAAGTAAGCGCGATAGTGCCGGCAGGCGTAAAGATAGGCGCTCAGTGCAACATCAGCCTGGTCCGAGTCGCCGGCCGCCAGGCGTGTGTACAGTATTCCCGAGGGGTTGCCCGAGGCGGCGAGGGCATAGTGTTGCGCTTGTTCCAGCACCGTGACTTGCCAGCCGCTGTCGGCCAGGGCGCGAGCAGTATGGCAGCCCGCCAGACCGGCGCCGATGATCAGGGCATTTTTTTGTTCATAGGTCGCGTGTTCGCCGCAATGCCAGGGAGGGGCGATTTTGCGAGCTGTGGGCAGGGTGACGGCAGGGCGGGCTTCGGTATCGACTTCACCGCAGAGCATGTCGCGTTTGCGACCAAACCCGGGAGTCTTGCGAACGCTAAAGCCGGCTGCTTGCAAGTCGCGCTTAACCTGGCCGGCAGCGGTAAAGGTGGCAAAGCTGGTGCCGGGCTTGCTGAGCGTGGCGATGCGCTGCATAACGGCCTCGGACCACATCGCCGGGTTTTTTGCCGGGGCAAAGCCGTCCAGAAACCAGGCATCGGCCGCTATCGAACTCAGCCGGCGCAGCAGCGGGTGATCGCAGTCGCAGATATCATCCAATACGTCTATTATGTCTCCAAAGCCGAGGCTGAGACTGACCCGGTCGTCCAGTACCAGTGGGTGAATACCGGGCAGGGCCGGGGGGTATTCCCGAATCAAGGCACTCGCCAGGGGCTGTAGTTGCGGCCATAGTTGCGGCCATTGGGATAATGCGCGGCTAATATCTGGCTTCGACAGGGGGTGTTTCTCGATACTGATGTAGTGGAGTTGCGCATCGCTGCATACTGTCTGGCGCCACAGCTGCCAGGCTGCCAGAAAGTTAAGACCGGTTCCAAAACCGGTTTCAATAATGATAAAGTGCGCGTTTTTTGGCAATCGCTGCCAACGCTGGGCGAGTTGATTGCCCGCCAGGAACACATGGCGGCTTTCTTCCAGGCCCTGAGATCTGGAAAAATAAATATCACCGTAATGCTGGCAAACTGGTGTGCCATCGGTTTGCCAGGCAATATTGGCGACTGTCAGGGAGTGAGTGCTATCCAATTGTTTTTCTTTAGGGT
>CBDUUA010000326.1:0-3459 GCA_965370135.1 uncultured Cellvibrionales bacterium | reverse complement strand
AACCCGATCGGCTCACACCGAGGCAAGCCATTGATATCCTTTACGATTTACATGAGAAAATTAAATCCCATTAATATCTGCATGGCTCGCTCTATATTGCCTCACTTTCTCTCACTTTCTCTTAATATTCTCTCAACAGCCCATGCAAAGGTGCTAAACTAGCGCCCAAATTTGCTAATGGATCGAGGCCCTGCGCAATGACCTTTGTTGTCGGCGAAAACTGCATTAAATGTAAACATACAGACTGCGTGGAAGTCTGCCCGGTTGACTGCTTTTACGAAGGCCCCAATTTCCTCGTTATTCACCCCGACGAGTGCATCGACTGTGCACTGTGCGAGCCGGAGTGCCCCGTTGACGCTATTTTTTCTGAAGATGAACTGCCCGATGACCAACAGGTATTTATGGAGTTAAACGCAGAACTGGCAGAAACCTGGCCCTGCATCACCGAAAAGAAAGACGCTCCGGCGGACTCGGAAGAGTGGGACGGTGTGCCCGATAAATTGCAGCACCTGATACGCTAAAGCCCGGCTCACCGCTCCCGGAAGTCAATCTTTTCGTCTTTTCGTCTTTCGATACGATCACAACACACTCGCACACAAAAAAGCCCGATCGCATTGCAGACCGGGCTTTTTGTTTTAGCTGTTTTGGCTGTTTTGGCCGCAGCGGCGCGGCCGTTCGCTAACTGGCCGTTCGCTAACTAAAAATTGCATCGCTGGACAAGCCCTGGCGCTCCAGGATTTCCTTCAGGCGCTTGAGCGCCTCTACCTGAATCTGCCGCACCCGCTCCCGGGTGAGACCAATTTCATGACCAACCTCTTCCAGGGTACTTGGCTCGTAACCCCGCAGGCCAAAGCGGCGCGCAATCACCTCGCGCTGCTTCTCGGTGAGTTCACCGAGCCAGGAGCCAATACTGTCATTCATATTGGTGTCCTGCAGCAGTTCGGCAGGGTCGGAGACATGTTCATCAGCAATGGTGTCCAACACCGACTTGTCGGAATCGGGGCCGACAGGGGTGTCAACCGAGGTCACCCGCTCATTCAAATCCAATAGTCGCTTGACCTCATCCACTGGCTTGTCGACCATTTGGGCGATATCTTCCGGCGTGGGCTCGTGATCGAGTCGCTGGGTGAGCTCCCGGGCGGCTCGCAGGTATACGTTGAGCTCCTTGACCACATGAATGGGCAGGCGGATAGTGCGCGTCTGATTCATGATCGCGCGCTCTATGGTCTGCCTTATCCACCAGGTGGCGTAGGTAGAAAAGCGAAAGCCGCGCTCGGGGTCAAATTTTTCCACCGCGCGGATCAAGCCCAGGTTGCCCTCTTCGATCAGGTCGAGCAGGGTCAGCCCACGATTGATATAGCGCCGGGCAATTTTGACCACCAGCCGCAAGTTACTCTCAATCATACGCTGGCGGCCGGCTTCCTCGCCGCGCTGCGCCATGCGTGAGAAAAGCACCTCCTCTTCGGGAGTCAGCAGCGGTGAAAAACCAATTTCGTTGAGGTAGAGCTGGGTCGCATCCAGGGTTTTCTCAAAGCGCTCGGTCAGGGCGCTATCGCCTGCGGTATCCCGAGGCGCCTTTGCTGCGCGAGCCTTCGTCCTACCCGCAGCAGGCACGAAGCCTTTTGACGCCGCATTTACCTTGCGCCTATCCCCTTGTCCTTCCATTCACTCAACCCCACTTTTGGATTATTGTTGTTGCGCTTGATACGACTCAACGGCGCGGCAATAGTGTCGTTGGATTCACGGTTTTGCCATCTCGCCGAATTTCAAAATGCAGCATTGCCTGTTTGCCGTCCCGGGTGCCCATACGAGCTATCTGCTGGCCCTTTTTGACGCTGTCACCCTCTTTAACCAGGGCGCTGTGATTGTAAGCATAGGCGCTTAAATAGTGCGCGTCATGCTTAACGATGACGAGCAATCCATACGCCTTTAAACCGTTGCCGGCATACACCACCTTACCTGATTTGACTGCCCACACAGACTGACCTATTTTTCCTTGAATATCAATACCCTTATGCAAGTTTCTTGAAGACGAATAGACGCGGCTGACAGAGCCTGATGCAGGCCAAATCCACTGCTCTTTATTGGTGCCGGGCAGCCCGTCAGAACGGCGGGGGGCAGCACCGCCGCCAGCGCCTGAAGAGCGCGTTGCCTGGGAGCGGGAAGAGCCGCCACTTTTCGCCGGCGCGGCCGCCCTCAGGCGCAGTTTATCTCCCGGGTAAATCGTGTAGGGGCTGTGCAGGCCGTTGGCCCGAGCCAGGGAACGAAACCCCAGACCGTAGTTCCAGGCAATGGAATAGAGCGAATCACCGGGCTGGACAATATAGTAACCGCTGCGGTTGAGCTTGCCGGCACTGCGCTCAACGACCTGAACCTTGTCGGGATTATGGCTACAGGCAGCCAGACAAAACAACATAAGCAGCAGCAGAGCATTCGGCGGCGCTCGCAAGCTGCTGTTATGTCGCCGCGCCATTGACGTCAACTCCAGGCTGGCAGCGCCCCAGAGCATGCTACTCGGAGCGTTGCCCGCTCGATCCTGAAAATCTTTCGAGGCCCAGCACCAAAATCACACCCAGCGCCGCCAGCACCAGACATAGCAGTAGCTGGGGATCCTGGCCGGTAATCTCGGCAAAGCGATCCGGAGACACGTTCACCTGCTCCAGCGGCTTTTGCTTGCCCGAGCTGCTGGAGTAATAGACGAGCACCTCTTTCCAGGGCCAAATCAAGTACAGTGAGCCGATAAGAAAACCCGTCAGCGCGGCCAACATCGGGTCGTGAAAACGGTGCAGCAGCCAACCCAGTACATGGCTGAAAACAAGTATGCCACAGACACAGCCGGCCAGAAAAATCAGCAGCAACACCAGATCCAACTGATGCACAGCCTGCAATACCACGCTGTAGGCCCCCATCAACACCAGGATAAAACTACCGGAAATACCGGGCAGAATCATCGCGCAGATGGCAATCGAGCCGCACAGAAAGAGATACGCCGGACCAACCTCTATCTCAGCCGGTCTCGCCATGCCAATAGCCACCGCCACCGCGACGCCCAGGCACAACAGCACCGCGGTGGCCACACTCCACTGTGAAATCTGGCGCACGATAAACAGCGAGGATGCCACGACCAAACCAAAAAAGAATGCCCAGATCAGCACCGGCTCATTGACCAGTAACCAGCCGATAATACCTGCCAACAACAACACACTGGTGCCGATACCCGCCACCAGAGCCAGCAAGAAACCGCCGTCGGCACGCTGCCAGCACTGTCGCCACTGCCGCTGAAACAACAGCCGAAACCAGCCCAGGTTAATCGCCCTGATGGCATCGATCAGGCGCTCGTAGATACCCGTAATAAACGCGATGGTGCCACCGGACACCCCGGGCACCACATCGGCGGCGCCCATGGCCATGCCCTTGAGATAAATCATCAACCATTCCATGACGTTGTCTCCACACGTT
>CBDUUA010000325.1:0-3480 GCA_965370135.1 uncultured Cellvibrionales bacterium | reverse complement strand
GGGGTATACCCTTGTCGCACTGGGTGTGATTTTCAGGCGACGTGTATGTAGGCGGAGTGCCCGGGTGAGTCAGTATGGGCATGAACTTGTTCCGGCGGTATGGGCTTGCTGAAGAGATAGCCCTGGAAGGTGTCGCATTGGTGCCGGGTCAGGAAAGCCCGCTGCTGCTGGGTTTCCACACCCTCTGCCACCACCTTGAAGTGCAAGTCGTGGGCGAGGTTAATAATCGCCAGTACGATGGCGTCGTCCTGCTCGCTGGAGCCAATCTTCTGGACAAAGGATTTGTCGATTTTGAGCACGTCGATCGGGAACTGCCGCAGATAAGCCAGGGAGGCGTAGCCGGTGCCGAAATCGTCAATACAGATAGCAACACCCAGGGCTTTTAATTGATGCAGTTTGTCGGCGACTGCCTCGGTATCGACCACCAATAGCGACTCGGTGAGTTCCAGCTTTATTTGGCAGGGGTCGACGCCATGGCGAATTATCGCCTGTTCGATAAAACCGGCCAAATCACTGTCGTGGAACTGCTTGCTGGAAATATTGATGGCAGCACTAAAGTCGGCGCCGACCTTGCCCGCGTCACGCCATTGTTTGAGCTGTTGACAGACGGACTCAATTATCCACAGCCCCACATCGTTGATCAGTCCTGTCTCTTCCAGCAGCGGGATAAACATATCGGGGGGAATGACACCCAGGGAGGGGTGCTGCCAGCGCAGCAGCGACTCGACCCCTTCGATCCGTCCGCTGAGCATATCGATTTGAGGCTGGTAAACGAGAAACAATTCCTTGTTGGCCAGGGCGCAGTGCAGGTTGTTGCGCAACAAATGCTTATAGTGCACATTGGCTTCCAGCACCGGTTCGAAACGACCGATACAATGGCCGTCCAGCCGGGCCTGGGATAAGGCGATATTGGCCTGGCGCACCATGGTGTCAGCGTCAGTTGCATCCTCATTCTCAATGGTTATGCCCAGACTGATCGTTATGTAGATATCTTGCGATGTCGAGTTGAGCCGATAGGGCCGGCGTACCAGCGCGACAATGGTTTCTGCATAGATACTGGCGTTGACGATATCTGCGGTGTTGTCGATAGCAATGGCAAAGTGATCGTGACCGATGCGCGCACAAAAAGCGCCGTCTGCCGTCAGGGTCAATAAGCGTTCACCCACGGATTGCAGCAGCTCATCGCCCACTTCGTTGCCGAGGCTGTCATTGATCGACTTGAAGCTATGAATATCCATAATCATTACGGCAATGTGGAATTGCCGGGTCTGTTCAAGCATTTGTTGTAGTTTTTGCAGGAATTGATTGCGATCCGGCAGGCCGGTGAGGACATCGGCTGCGCCGGCCCTGGTGTTGGCCTTGCTTGCCTGGCGCCTTTCCCTGGCGATGAGTATTTGCGTGCTAAGCAATTGTTCCATCGCCATGTGGCTGTCGAATAGTACATCGTCAGCACCACTGTGAATGCGCTCCAGCATTACCTGCTGGTCGGCGTTATCGGGGATGTGGGCAATAATGGTAAGGTCAGGCGCCTGGGCTCTGGCGGATGCAATCCGGGATGGCTTCAGTGTCGGGCTGACGATAATCGCATCGTAGCAGGCCTGGCCAATTCGGGAGTCGAATTCGTCTTGTACAGAGGTCATGGTAATGTGTCGGGAGCGGTGAATAGCAGGGGAGCTGTCGTAACCGAGCAGTAAGATATTCAAGGAGTTTTTATTTGTCGTCACGGATTTAGTCATGCCTAATCCGGTTCCCGCCTGTGTTGTTCACGATGTTTACCTTGCTCTCATCCCCTCAAGCAGCCATGGATGGAATAGTGTAATTAGTTGCAGCGAATAGCTGCAGCAAACGCAGCCTGGCAAAAAAATTATAGTGAAATTAGACCTGTTGCCTGAAGGGAGATGATCAAATTGAGAACTGGTTCATATCCTGCAGCAGCAAACTGCTGCCATAAAAAAGGCCGTCTATCCAGCTTGGATAAACGGCCTAGCGCTATCTACTAGCTGAGGTCAAAAATGCTTAGCTCAGCTCAGACTCCGCCGCAGCCAGCATCTCAAATTCTTCCTCAGCAGTTTTCGCCACCAGGTGGTTTTTACTGTAGAAGAAGTAGTAAGCGGCGCCTATGGCATAGAGAATCAGCATGTACCAAAAGGCTCTGGGATCATAGGCATAAACCCCTGTCAAGGCGATCAGCGACAGCGTCAGCGCAATACCCGAGGTAAATACGCCTCCAGGGGTTTTGTAGGGCCGATCCATCTCGGGGTGCTTGATTCGCAGCAGAATGTGACTCAGTGACATCAGCGCGTAGGAGACGGTCGCACCCACGACGGCCATATTCAGCATTAAATCGCCTTCGCCACTCAGTGAAGCGAGGAAACCGATGACCCCCGGTACGATCAATGCCCACATGGGAACATGCCGCTTGCCGGTCAGTGACAGGAATTGTGGCAGATAACCGCCTCTGGACAGCGCGAATGCCATGCGGCTGTAACCGTAGATAATGGAGAAAAACGATGCGATCAAACCTGCCAGACCCAGCGTATTAACCACTTTGGCAAGCGTCCCATTGCCTACCGCATTGAGCGCGTCTACCAACGGTACTGTACTGCCGCCGATAACGTCGGCACCGGCCGCCCCGGGGACCAGAAACACAACTAGCGTGGCGGAAAAGATCAGGAATAACATGGCGCCGATAATGCCCTTGGGTACATCCTTGGCCGGATCCTTGGCCTCTTCCGCAGCTAAGGGTACACCTTCGACCGCCAGAAACAGCCACATGGCAAAGGGCAGCGCGGCCCAGACCCCGTGATAACCCTTGGGCATCCATTCCGAGGCGCCGCTGGCACTGGAATCCACCGCAATATTGAATAAATTGGCACTGTCAAAATGGGGGATCAGGCCTATCGCCGTGGCCAGGATAGCGAATACTGCCACGCCGGTAATGATCATCATCACCTTCAAGGCTTCACCCACGCCGACCAGATGGATGCCGATAAAGACGGCGTAAAACGCCAGATACACTATCGGGCCGTTCAAGCCGGTTAATTCCTCCACCGCTGAGCCGATGAAGATCACGATCGCCGCCGGGACCAGCGTGTATTCCAGCAACACCGCCAGTCCGGTCAGATAGCCACCGGTGGGTCCCATGACCTGGCGGGCAAAGCTGTAGCCGCCACCCGCGGCTGGAATCGCCGCCGACATCTCCGCCAGTGATAACACCAATGTAAAATACATGATGGACATAGCGATGGCCGCGAACAGGAATCCACCCCAGCCGGCCACACCTATACCAAAGTTCCAGCCGGCAAAATCCCCCGAAATTACATAGGACACCCCCAGACCGGCCAGCAGAAACCAGCCGGCCGAACCGCGCTTGAGTTGCCGTTTGGCGAGAAACTCCTTATCGATATGATGGCGGGATGGATCCTTGGCCATACTGGCGCGGTGTTGTTTATCCAGTTTATCTTCAGACATAATGAAATC
>CBDUUA010000324.1:0-3483 GCA_965370135.1 uncultured Cellvibrionales bacterium | reverse complement strand
CTGGCTCGCAACCATCGGTACCGTGCTCTACGTTACCTCCATGTGGGTCAACGGCCTGATGGAGGGCCTGATGTGGCGCGCCTACAATGCCGACGGCACCCTGACCTACAGCTTTGTCGAGTCGGTCTCTGCCGCCTACCCTGGATACGTCGTACGTTTTCTGGGCGGTTTAATCTTTCTGATCGGCATGTTTCTCATGGCTTACAACACATGGCGAACCATCAACTCCAGCGCAGCAGCGACCGCCAACGCGCAACCACAGGCAGCATAAGGAGCCGATTAGATGAAACACGAAGTCATTGAAAAGAACATCGGCCTGTTGATCCCACTGATTATTGTGGCCATCAGCTTCGGCGGCCTGGTTGAAATCGTGCCGCTGTTTTTCGACAAAAACCTAAACGAGCCGATCGAGGGACTAAAACCCTACACTGCGTTGCAACTGGAGGGCCGCGATATATACATCAGGGAAGGCTGTAGCGTCTGTCACTCCCAAATGATCCGCCCGTTTCGCTGGGAAACCGAGCGCTACGGCCACTACTCCGTTGCCGGCGAGTTTGTCTACGATCACCCTTTCTTGTGGGGATCCAAGCGCACCGGGCCCGATCTGGCGCGAGTAGGCCAACGCTATAGTGATGACTGGCATCGCGCCCACTTGTACAACCCTCGCAATGTAGTGCCCGAATCCAATATGCCCGGATTTCCCTGGCTGTTTGAGAACACCCTCGATGGCGCTTTGACCGGCAAAAAGATGAAGGCATTGCGCACCGTGGGCGTACCTTACACGGACGAAGACATCGCCAATGCGCAACAGGCGGTAGCGGGCAAGAAAGAAATCGATGCCGTCATCGCCTATTTGCAGAATATGGGCACGTTGTTGAAACATAAGCGTTAAGACATAAGAGATAGTTAAAGCACAAGGTAATAGTATGGATATAAACACGTGGCGTGGTATCGCAACGATTGTGGTGATGATTGCGTTTCTTGGCATTTGCTTCTGGGCCTATAGCAGCAAGCGAAAAGCCGACTTTAAAGAAGCCGCCAATTTGCCCTTTGCCGACGATAATAACGGTGAAACACAGGGTGAGAGACGGGGCGATTGACAATTTCAGGTATGAGGACTGACCTATGAGCAGTTTCTGGAGTGGATGGATAATCCTGTTAACCGGATTCACCATTGTTGCAACTGTCTGGTTGCTATTTAGTAGTCGCTATTCCGCCGGCGATGGCGGCACCACCGGCCACGAGTACGATGGCATTGAAGAATACGACAACCCGCTGCCGGCCTGGTGGTTGTGGATGTTCGTTCTCACCATCGTCTATAGCATCGGCTATCTGGTCGTCTATCCTGGCATGGGCAATTTTGCCGGCACATTTGGCTGGACCCAGATCAACCAGTACGAGGCGGAGGTCGCCAAAGCCGAGAGTAAATACGGCCCTGTGTACCAAAAATATGCCGCCATGAGTATTGAAGACGTGGCCAAGGACCAGCAGGCCATGCGCATGGCCGGCCGCCTGTTCAGGGACAACTGCGCCCAGTGCCACGGCTCTGACGCCAAGGGCAGCATGGGCTTCCCCAACCTGGCTGATAATGACTGGATCTGGGGCGGCGAAGCCGAGCAAATCAAAACCAGTATCACCAGTGGGCGCCAGGCGACAATGCCTGCCTGGGGGCCCATACTCAAGGAACAGGGCGTCCATGAAGTCACCGAGTACCTGTTGACTTTGGGTGGCCGACAAGCTGACGCTGAAATGGCCGCGGCCGGCGAACAGCATTACAACACCTACTGTGTTGCTTGCCACGGCGCTGACGGCACTGGCAACCCCCTGATGGGCGCGCCCAACCTGACCGATGAGGTCTGGCTCTACGGCGGCTCTAGAAGACGCATTCGCGAAACCCTGAGCAATGGGCGCAACGGACAAATGCCGGCCCAGGAGGATGTGCTCTACGCAGAAAAAATCCATCTGCTGAGCGCCTACGTCTACAGCTTATCCAACTGATTCGGCGCCCTCCTGCGGCTGTTTGCCGCATTTTCAATCAAGGGCACTGTGGTATGATAACTGCCACAGTGCGTTTGGTTTCAAGCAGCACCCGAATTCCCAGCAACCATCATTCAGACCTTCAATCATGCAAGATCAGGATCGGATAGCCGTTCAGGAGCTGGCCCCGAGTGAGGTCGGCGAAATTGACCTCTATCAAAAACGCGAAAAAATATATACGCGCAAAATAGAGGGTTTTTATCAGCGCATGCGGCTGTTTACAGGCTGGCCGCTGTTGCTGGGTTACCTCCTGTTACCCTGGTTTAATTGGCATGGCAGACAGTCAGTACTGTTTGACCTGCCTGCCCGACAATTTAATATCTTTGGCCTGACCTTCTGGCCCCAGGACTTCCCGCTGCTGGCCTGGCTGCTGATCATCGCCGCCTGGAGCCTGTTTGCAGTCACCGTCTGGGCCGGTCGCGTCTGGTGTGGCTACACCTGCCCGCAAACGGTTTGGACCAGCATGTTTATGTGGGCCGAGCAGCTAGCGGAGGGTAGTCGCAACCAGCGCATCAAACTCGATAAACGCCCCTGGAGCATCGAGAAGGCACTGCGAAAACTCGCCAAACACAGCATGTGGCTGGTCATTGCGGCGATAACAGGGATCACCTTTGTCGGCTACTTTTCTCCGATCCGCCAGCTCATTCCCGACCTGCTCAGCTTTCAGCCCTCTTTCTGGGAAATTGCCTGGGTCGCGTTTTTCACCGTTGCCACCTATATCAATGCGGGCTGGATGCGCGAGCAGGTCTGCATGTACATGTGCCCCTATGCGCGCTTCCAGTCAGTGATGTTCGATGCCGACACCCTGGTGGTATCCTATGACAGCAAACGCGGCGAACCTCGCGGCTCACGCAAGCGGGATCAGCAAAAGTCCGAGCTGCTCGGCGATTGTATTGACTGCCAGCTGTGTGTGCAGGTCTGCCCGACGGGCATTGATATCCGCAACGGCCTGCAATACGAGTGCATCACCTGCGCCCTCTGTATCGACGCCTGCGATTCGGTCATGGAAAAGATGTCTTACCAGCCCGGTTTGATCAGCTACACCACCGAAAACACCCTGGACGGCAAACCACACCGACTGTTGCGCCCACGACTACTGGGTTACATCGCCGGCATACTGGTCATGGTGTCGCTGTTTACCTATACGGTTATCTCCCGGGTGCCGCTGAGAATCGATGTGTTGCGCGACCGCAACCAGCTCTATAGCGAAACCAGCATGGGGCAGATAGAAAACGTTTACACACTGAAAATCATGAATATGGATCAGGCGCCCCACCAGTTCACCCTCAAGGTCGAGAGTTCGACGCCCTTGCAGTGGATCGGCGAGCAGGAGATCTCGGTGGCGGCGGGCGAAGTGTATACCCTGCCCCTGCGCTTGCAAGCCGATCCCGAGGATTTGGACACCCCCGGATTTGATTTTGAGTTTGTGGTGACTGATATTGACAA
>CBDUUA010000323.1:0-3485 GCA_965370135.1 uncultured Cellvibrionales bacterium | reverse complement strand
TTTTTGATCAGCATCGGTCTAATCCCAATTGAACCGAGGGATTAGACAGCCTTACTCAGGAAAATTCCGCAAATTTCAGCTAGCGGTGGCGTGCAGCTTCGACCAGATAGTTTGCAAGGGCCCGGAAACCATGTACGTAACCGATATCGCCAACAGGATTAGCGGTGGGTCGATGGACACGACGGCAATAAACAGCGGTATCAACAGCGCCATCACAAACGGCACCCGCCCTTTAAAATCGATGCCTTTAAAGCTGGTATAGGAAACGTTGGTCACCATCAGGATACCCGCCAACGCGGTAACAATGCCCGCAAGCACCGATAGGGCAAGCGGCAGGGTATCACCCTGGAGGCCATTTTCGACACTTAGCCAGACCATAGATGCCACCAGAGCGGCGGCAGGCGGACTGGCCAGCCCGGAAAAGTAGCGATTGTCAGTGGTCTCTATTTGGGTGTTAAAACGCGCCAGCCGCAGGGCTGCACCAGCCACATAAATGAACGCCAGCGCCCACCCCAGGCGGCCGAGGGGCCCAAGCCCCCAACTAAAAACGACCAGCGCGGGTGCAACGCCAAAAGACACCATATCAGACAAGCTATCGAGCTGGGCGCCAAAAGCACTTTGGGTATTGGTAAGCCGTGCAACCCGACCATCCATGCCGTCCAGGAACCCGGCGACAAAGATAGCCATTGCGGCGTTCTCAAAATCGCCATTCATGGCTGCCACCACGGCATAAAACCCGGCAAAAAGTGCTCCCATGGTAAATATGCTGGGCAACAGGAAAATGCCCCGTCGCCGAACCTGTCGGCCACCCTCCGACACTTCCTCTATATGCTCGCCAACCGGCAGTGTCGATTCGAGTGTCGCTTCAAGTTTGGATATTGGCTCTGCAGCCTGCTGCTGATTATCTTCGGTCACGGTAATATCCCTTCACTTCGCAAGTCCTGTGGCCGCAGCCACATCGTCACAATAGTCGCCAGTATAACCGTGTTGCCCCGCTAATTCCCACACTACTCGCACCACCGGATCCAGCAACCGCTGCCGCCGGGCAACCAGGCCGATGTCGAAAGGCTGCAACTGCGGCCCATCGTCCCGAATCCCGATCTGGTCGCGCAGCGGACTGTTTTCCAGCACCAGCTGCGGCACCACACCGAGACCAAATCCCAGCGCCACCAGGCTAACGATAGCCTCATGACCACTGACATATGCGTATACCAGGGGGTCGATATGCCGCTGCCGAAACCACTGTTCCAGGCGGGATCTTGCCAGGCCACTCTCTGCAATAATCATCGGCATTGCCGACCAGTCGACCGGACCGGAGGCGTCCAGTAGCTCACGAATCTGGCAGTCAATAACCGGGGCAATGCAGACCAGGGGGGAACAGGCCAGGGCTTGAAAATCCAACTTATCCGACAATTGGCCGGGATGGGCGGCAATGGCCAGATCTTCCTGCCCCTCGAGCACCCTGAGCACAGCCAGCGCCTGATCTCCCGTATTAACATGGATTTCTATACCGGGATAACGCACTCGAACTTCGGGCAGTATGGATGCCAGCACCGAATAAGTCGCAGTTACCGAACAGTAGAGCCGCAACGCCCCCACCGGCGCCGACCGGCGATCCGCAAATCCCGTCAATAGGCCCTGCCAACGCTGCAGTGCATCCCGGGCGTAATCGAGAAACACCTGGCCACTACGGGTAAGCCGCACACTGCGATTGTCCCGTTCCAATAGCGGTGTGCCGACCTCGGCCTCCAGCCGTTGAATCACCCGGGTGGCCGCAGAGGGGCTTAAATGACGCCTGGCTGCCGCCCTGCCGAAATGCAGCTCCTCAGCCAAAACGACAAATAACTGTAGGCTCTGGGTATCCATATCACACCACGCATTTCGTTTAACGCAATATAATATTCCATCTAATTCATTTTACGCAATACTGTGATTGCGCTATTGTGCGCACCCTGTCATCTAGCTTCATCCATCATCAGCAATCACAGCCTCGAGGAGCCACAAAATGGCCAGTAACTACTTTAATTCCCTGCCCCTGCGCCTGCAGATCGAACAACTCGGCCAATGCCGCTTTATGGATCAGAGCGAATTCGCCAGTGAATGCGATTACCTCAAGGGCAAGAAAGTCGTCATCGTCGGCTGCGGCTCCCAGGGCCTGAACCAGGGCCTCAATATGCGCGATAGCGGCCTCGACATTTGCTACGCCCTGCGCGAATCTGCCATCAGTGAGCAGCGACAGTCCTGGCGCAATGCCACCGAAAACGGCTTTACCGTCGGCACCTACAAGGAATTGATTCCCCAGGCCGACCTGGTCTGCAACCTCACCCCCGACAAACAGCACACCGCGGTTGTCGGTCAAATTATGCCGCTGATGAAACAAGACGCCACCCTGGCGTACTCCCACGGCTTCAATATCGTGGAGGAAGGCATCCAAATTCGCGACGACCTGACTGTTGTCATGGTGGCGCCCAAATGCCCCGGTACCGAAGTTCGCGAAGAATACCTGCGCGGTTTCGGCGTGCCCACGCTGATCGCCGTGCACCGGGAGAATGACCCCAATGGCGACGGCCTGGAAATCGCCAAGGCCTACGCAGCTGCCACCGGCGGCCACCGTGCCGGTGTGCTCGAGTCGTCCTTTATCGCCGAGGTTAAATCCGACCTGATGGGCGAGCAGACCATCCTCTGCGGCATGCTGCAAACCGGCTCTATCCTGTGTTTCGACAAAATGATCGAGAGTGGTATCAACTCGGGTTACGCCTCCAAACTGGTGCAATTCGGCTGGGAAACCATCACCGAGGCCATGAAGCAAGGCGGCCTCACCAATATGATGGATCGCCTGTCCAACCCGGCCAAAATCAAGGCGTTCATCCTCACCGAAGAGCTCAAAGAATTGATGCGGCCGCTGTTTGAAAAACACATGGACGACATTATGTCCGGCCACTTCTCCAGCACCATGATGGCAGACTGGGCCAATGACGATGCCAATCTTCTCAAGTGGCGTGCGCAAACAGCCCAGACCACCTTCGAGCGCTCAACAGCGGACAACTCGATTGACATCAGCGAGCAGGAGTTTTTCGACAAGGGCATCTTGATGATCGCCATGGTCAAATCCGGGGTGGAACTGGCATTTGAGGTCATGACCAGCGCGGGCATCATTGAAGAATCCGCCTATTACGAATCGCTCCACGAAACCCCACTGATCGCCAATACCATAGCGCGAAAAAAGCTCTATGAAATGAATGTGGTTATTTCCGATACCGCTGAATACGGTTGCTATTTATTCGACCAGGCCTGCCGCCCCTTGTTGCAGGACTTTATGGCGCAAATCGGTAGCGACGTCATCGGCGGTGGTCTTGATGTCGCCGACAACACGGTCGACAACCAGCCGCTGATTGCAGTCAATGACGGCATCCGCAACCATATGATTGAGATCGTGGGCGAAGAGCTCCGTGGCTATATGACGGCCATGAAGCAAGTCGTCTAAG
>CBDUUA010000322.1:0-3495 GCA_965370135.1 uncultured Cellvibrionales bacterium | reverse complement strand
TCGAACACCCGCAATCAAAACCTATAAAAACATTTTGACTCTCAGGTCGATCACATGGGCATCGATCGCGAAATCGTTTTCCAGGGTGTCGCGATCCTGGTCAATTAGCTATCCATCATCGTATTCAGAAAATGCATCCGGGCGCCAAGCCGCACCGAAAGTTCCAGGGACTCCTCCCCGGTTTTCTGGTAAGTCGCGCCAGAGACAATTTCGCCTGTCAGGTCAATAAGCCTGGCCGGGTAGTACTCGACCAGTCACACAAACCGGCCGCTGTTACCGGGGCTGCATCCGGATACCACCGTCCATGCGAATGCACTCGCCGTTGGTATAGTCATTTTCAACGATAAACTGGGATAAATGGGCAATTTCCTCCGGCCTGCCCAGGCGCGGCGGATACAACACACTGGCGGACAAACTGTTGACAGCAGCTTCCGGTAGCGCATCGAAAAGCGGCGTATGAATCAAGCCCGGCACAATGGTGTTGACGCGAATACCCAGGGCCGCCAAATCCCGGGCGATAGGCAGCGTCATACCGACGATGCCGCCTTTTGAAGCGCTGTACGCGGCTTGGCCGACCTGCCCCTCATAGGCCGCAATAGAGGCCGTATTGATGATGACCCCGCGCCCACCGTCGTCATTGACAGGCTCTTGTTTGGCCATCTGGGTGGCGACCAGGCGCAGCACATTGAAGGTGCCGACCAGATTGATATCGATGACTTTCTTGAACAGATCCAGTGGGAACGCCTCGCCCTTGCTGACAGTCTTGTGGGCATCGCTAACACCGGCAAAGTTATTGCAGATATGAATCGCACCAAAAGCAGTGTGCACTGCCTCGATAGCGGTGACTACCGCGGGCTCATCGACAACATTGACGTTCTGGTAGATGACATTCTCGCCCAACTCTGCGACCAGCGCCTCACCGCGCTTATCGTTCATATCCAGGATGGCCACCCTGGCACCGAGTTGAACATAGCGCCGCACTGTTGCCTCACCCAGGCCTGAAGCACCGCCGGTAACCAGTGCGACCTTACCTTTAATTTCCATGATTGATTCTCCTGTTCCTGTTTCTTTTCAAAACCTGTTTCTTTTCAAAATCTGTCTCTTTGCAAAAGAAGACGAGTGTCATAATCCGGTAATATATCGCGAATGATAATGACGCGTTTACCGATGCCGGAACTGACAGCCATGATGCGGTTAATGCCCTCGGAAGTAAACCCGTTGGCAACATCGCTACACGGCCCAAATCCGGGGTCGTGCGGTGGTGGGGGGCGGATAATAGCCCACTAGACGTCGAGCTCACGATTCGACATTAAATTCACCCGACAGTATCTTCTTTTTGATATAAACATTGATATAAACGTATTTTGTTGTGCCGGACCTGCCGTATACTCACCGGGCAATCGTGCGATATGGCATGTTTGTCATTTCATAAACTTAATAACTGGAGGATCGCATGCGATCAACAAACCCGATTGCCTCCCTGCTGGGAAGCTCACCTTTCAAACCAATGCAAGCCCATATGCGGGTAGTCACCGAGTGCGTTTCTCATGTACCCGCCCTGTTCGATGCACTCATCGATGGCAACCAGCAAGAGGTCATCCGCAACAAGGATCTGATCTTTGCCAAGGAGCAAGAGGCGGATGACCTGGAACATGATATTCGCTCCAAATTGCCAAAGAGCTTGTTCATGCCCGTCGACCGACGAGATTTGCTCGAACTGCTGGATATGCAGGATTACATAGCGGACACAGCCCAGGATATCGCCGGCTTGATGGTCGAGCGAGACATGTCTGTGCCCGAGGGAATGGCTGAGCCGCTACGCGCCCTGGTACGGCGGTGCGTTGACACCTGCGACCTGGCCACCAGCATCATCGAACAGCTGGATGAGTTGCTTGAGATGGGCTTTCGCGGCCGCGAGGCCTCCAAGGTTGATGACATGCTGACTCAACTCAGCGATATAGAAGACGAAACCGACGTCATGGGCATGGATCTGGCTCGGGCCCTGTTCGCTCAAGAAGACGACATGAACCCGGTGTCAGTGATGTTCTGGTATCAGATGATTCAGTGGATTGGAGATCTGGCGGACTATGCCGAGAAAGTCGGTGACCGCATGCGCTTGCTAATCGCCCGTTAAAGTTTGTTGCAACGCCTTCAAAGTCCACACCAGCATTTTTGTCGCGCTCACAGGCCAGGCGTCATGAGCACATAGAAAATAAAACAGGGAGATCCTTATGGAAATTATTAATGAGTGGGGCACGGTGTTTATGGCACTGGCCATAATATTCGGCTTTTATATGGCCTGGGGCATTGGCGCCAACGACGTTGCCAACGCCATGGGCATGCCGGTCGGTTCCGGCGCCATCACCGTCAAACAAGCCATCATCATCGCCGCCATCTTCGAATTTGCCGGTGCATTTATAGCGGGGGGACAGGTCACCAAAACCATCCGCAAAGGCATCATCGACACCGATGCCCTTGCCGGGTCGCCAGAGCTTATGGTCTACGGCATGCTGGCGGCGTTGCTGGCAGCGGCCATCTGGCTGATGATCGCCACCAGCCGCGGCTGGCCAGTCTCCACCACCCATACTATCGTCGGCGCCATCGTCGGCTTCGGCGCCGCTGGCATCGGTGTGGATGTGGTCAATTGGGGCAAACTCGGCTCGATCGTAGCCAGCTGGCTGGTATCTCCCATCATCGGCGGCGCTATCTCGCTGGGTCTCATGATCAGTATCCGCAAGTTGATCCTGGACACGGATGACCCCTTCGAAAACGCCAAGCGCTGGGGCCCGGTGTATGTCTTCCTGGTCGGTTGGATCGTTGGGCTGGTGACACTGTTCAAGGGTCTCAAACACCTCAACCTGGAACTGACCGGCCCGCAGAGCCTGGTCGTGGCAACCCTCATCGGTATCGCTCTCGCATTCGTCGGCAGATACCTGATTGGCCGGGTCAAGGTTGATCCAGAGGCGGACAAGGAGTTCCACTTCGCCAGCGTCGAAAAAGTTTTCGTACCACTGATGATCTTCACCTCGGCCGCGATGGCCTTCGCCCATGGTTCGAATGACGTGGCCAATGCCATCGGGCCATTGGCTGCGGTGGTCTCCACGGTGCAGAGTGGCGGCGAATTAGTAGCAGAAGCCAGTTTACCGCTGTGGATCCTGCTATTGGGTGGTGCCGGTATCGTTATCGGTCTGGCCACTATGGGCTACCGGGTTATGGAAACCATCGGCACCAAGATTACCGAGCTGACACCCACACGGGGCTACTGTGCGACATTGGCGGCGGCAACTACCGTGGTACTGGCGTCGAAGACCGGCCTGCCGGTATCCACCACGCAGATTGCGGTGGGTGCTGTTATGGGGGTTGGTCTGGCACGGGGCGTCGGTGCGATCGACCTTCGCGTCATCGGTGGTATTGTAATGTCCTGGCTTGTCACCTTGCCCGCGGGCGGCATTCTCGCAGCGCTGTTGTTCTTTATGTTCAAGGGCTTTTTTGGCT
>CBDUUA010000321.1:0-3495 GCA_965370135.1 uncultured Cellvibrionales bacterium | reverse complement strand
TCGTCGAGGCCATTGAGCACTTCAATTTCAAAGCCCTCGACATCAAGCTTGATCAGGTCGAGATGGGATAGATGCAGATCTCTGACCACATCGTCGCCCTTGCGCAACTGGATGGTCTCGGTGGTGGCCTGCTCGGATTTGAGTTCCGGGAGCAGTGTTGCCGCTCCATTATTGTCGGCATCGGGAATATACAAATCCAGCTGCTGATCCCGGGAGGACAAGCCGATATTGAGTGCCTCGATATTGCCGATGCTGTTGCTGGCAATGTTGTGCCGCAGGACCTGGTAGATGCTGCTTTGGGGTTCAAAGCTGTAGATTTGTTTTGCCACGGTGCTCATGGCCAGGCTGTGATTGCCGATATTGGCGCCGATGTCGAACACGATGGGGCTGCGAAGCTGCCGTAGCACCGCATTCATCATGCAAACCCCCTTGCGATCGTAGAGTCCGTGCTTCAGCAGGGCTGAACCGATGGTGTCCCGGGGTAACACCTGAAGGTGCTGACCGAAACAATTGGTGGCGGAGGTATAGCCCGGCTCTGATTGGAAGGCGGGGGACTGTGTGGATTGGTTCATGCTCGGCTCCAGTTTGCCAGGGGAGAGTGAGTGTGTTCGCTATCGCTAGGCATCGGGTCTTTTATCTGCTACCGCAGCTTGATAACAGTTCAGGTAGCGTTTAAAAATATGGCTCCAGGCGAAGCAGCTGACAGCCTTGTAGTTGTCTCGGCCCAGAGCGGTGAGAGTCGGCAAGCCGGCATTGTCGTCAATGGCTCTGGCCCAGTCCGCTACCGTGAATTCTGCGACATAACAGAGATGGAAATCCGGTGCAGAAAACTGGGAGCGATAGGTCGCCAAATCGGCACAAATCGGCAGTGCTTGTTGTGCCATTGCCTCCAGCAGAACAATGCCAAAGGCTTCAAAGCGGGAGGGGTGAAGAAAGAGCAGGGCTCGAGCGAACAGGGCCTTCTTACTGCTGCCGGTTTGATAGCCGGGCAGGTAGAGCGTATTTGCGCTGGTGGTGGTCGGCAGCCCCCTAACGATATTTATTTGGTGTGAATGTGCTTCGGCTAGTATTGCACTTTCATTATCACCTTCACCCATTATGACCAGCGGATATTGCTGCCGGCTCGCAGACCCGGCGTAGGCTGCCACCGCAAGTTCATAACATTTGTCCGGCGACAAGCGACCGGCGCACAGCAATATATCCTTCGGTGTGCCGCCGTCTGGGCTTACCAGCCAATCGTTTTCGATACCGTTGGGGATAATTATAGTGCGGAACAAATTGCCAAAGCATTCATGTATCCGATGTTCCATCGCCTTGTTAAGCACTGTGACACAGCTAACTTTATCGGCGATGGTGCGATACGCTCGTACTACCCGCTTTTTATCGTAGCGCTTGTGAAATGCGCCGCCGTGGGAGCTGGCTATGATTGGCTGTTGACAGGCGTGGGCGGCGGTGAACAGGGAGCGATGTACTTCATGGCAGTGTACCAGATCGATTCGCCATTGCTCCGCGACATTGGCGAGCTCCCTGATAGCGAGTCTATTGGCTCGCTGTTGGCGCAAGTCGCTAAAGCGTGCAGGCGCGCCCAGTGGTCCGGTGTGAATGTCGTCGTAGAGTAGTGAATTGTTATCCACGGGTACCGGCTGGTTGATGTAGAGAAAGCAGCGATGGCCGTGTTGCTTCAAACCCAGACAGAGTTGGTCGATGACTGCACCCACGCCACCGAAGTGAACTGCATACTCACTAATGAAAAGTATGTTCATGGGTTGGTGTGGTTGTCTCCGATAAATTGAGTTAGGATAATTGGCTCGCTCAGTATATCGCAAGTAGGAATTAAGGAGAGCTTGTTGTCCGGTAATAGCAGTCATTCGCGGACCGACTACCAGCAGCTACGCGTGGTGTTGCTATCAGGCACACTTCGTCTCTCGGGGTCGACAACCTGGATGCTGGGCTTGCAAGGCGCATTGCGGCAACTCGGTTGTCCGGTTGTCCATATTGTTGCGGGTGATCGCAGTGATGTGACGATACCTGAAGGCTATACGGTTTACTATACCGGTCGGGCGCGGCGCCATCCCCTGATTCGATTGGCGCGGTTGCTGCAGTGCCATAAGCTCTTTCCCGCCTGGTTTGAGAGGGCCGCCGATCGAGTTGTCAGCCGCAAGCTTGGGCGCAGCCTGCGTCAGCATGGATGGCAGGGCCCTCTCGATCTGGTGATCAAGGACTTTACCAGCGAAACTCCTTCGTATTTCCAGGGCTATAAACTGGTATCTGTTATCCACCAGCTGTTGTCCGCTGGCTGGCAAGACCCTGTCTTGCGGCGCAAGGCCCAGCCGAATTTTATTTTCGCCGCAGTGTCCCGCACCGTGGCATCAGATGCGCGGGCGCTAGGCTTGGATGTACCGCATATTCTCTATAATCCCCTGGATGTAGCCTTGGTGCGCGAGCGGGCTACGGCACTACAGGTGAAAGAGGACTTTGTCTTGTTTGTCGGTAGCTTATCCCAGGGCAAGGGCGTATACGAGCTACTGGACGCTTACGCTCGCTCCCCTTTGCGTATGCCACTGTGGTTTATCGGCCGCGGCAAGGAGCTTGCCGGTCTTGAAAAAAAAGTGGAGACACTAGGGCTCTCGGAGCGTGTTCGATTTCTCGGTTTTATGAATAACCCCTACCCCTACATCGCACGGGCGTGCCTGCTGGTCTTGCCATCCCGGCGTGCGGTAGCTGGTTGGGCAGAGGCGATGGGTTATGTGTGTCTGGAGGCGGCAGTATTGGATACGCCATTCCTGGTGAGTGACTACCAGGCCGCTGAGGAGTTTTTTGAGGACGAGGTCCGGCTGGCCTATGAACCAGAAGCCACTTTTATTGACCGCCTCGCTGAGCGTATGGGTGACGCTGTTGTGCATCCCCCGAGTGCCGGTTTGCGGGCTGGCGTGCTTGAGCACGTGGCGCCCGATGCCGTGGCGCGGTCCTACTTGGCGCTTATCTAGATAGAGGATAGGGCCATGGTGGCCCAGGTGTCCCCGGCGAAATTTTATCGCTACTGAGTGCTACTGCCAGTGGCAGCCAGAACCAGATCCAGGATTCCGCGGGCCGATCGACGAGTGCCGGGCTATCCACCAGGCAAATTAGCAGTACGAAAATAAAAATACAGCTCCAGTAACCGGTTTGGGGATCATCGAGCAGCGGCCGCAGTTTGCGCACCAGCAATGCCAGCAGCGCTAGTAGCAGCGCCAGGCCGACCAAGCCGGTTTGATACCACACCGAGAGAAATAGATTGTGAGGGTGCCAGAACGGTTCGCCGATTTCGATATAGCGGGGGTCGTCCAGCGGTATCACAAAGGCTGAGCGCACGCCGTAGCCCAACAACCAGTGTTCGCGAATTTTCTCCAGGCTTGCCTGCCAGCCCCACAGTCGAATTTCAACGGTCGAAGAGCGACTGATATTGCTGAGCCACTCGGCATCGACGTCCAGCAGCATGAGCACAAACAACAGCAC
>CBDUUA010000320.1:0-3513 GCA_965370135.1 uncultured Cellvibrionales bacterium | reverse complement strand
AAGTCACAGGCGAGAGCCATGGACATGCCCGCCCCCGCGGCATAGCCTTCCACTGCTGCGATTACAGGCTTATCGATAGCGCCAATGTTGTTGAGTCGGTATGGGGTTTTATTCTGGCTTGAGAAATACTAGCCCATCGCCGCAATATAAACTTATTATATGAGTCGTATATATATAACATCTAACTGGAATAGCCTTAATTAAGCGGGCTATGGTTGATTTATTGCTTTTGTAAAATATAAATATGAGTTATATTCATATTTATGAATGAGCTTGTAGAACTAGGTCCTGTATTAATAGCCAACCGCGGCGAAATTGCCTGTCGTGTGATTCGCTCGGCGAAAGCGCTGGGCTACCAAACCGTTGCGGTTTACTCAGATATCGATCTCGGTGCGCGGCATGTCAGCATGGCTGATTTCGCCATTTGTATTGGTTCTGCGGCGGCCAGCAAATCCTACTTGAACATCGAGAATATACTTGCGGCGGCCCGGCGCAGCGGCGCTAAATCGATACACCCGGGTTATGGCTTTCTCTCTGAAAATGCGGCGTTTGCCAGTGCCTGTGCACAGGCCGGTCTGGTTTTTATTGGGCCGTCTGCTCACGCTATCGAGCTTATGGGTAACAAAGCCAGATCAAAAAGAGCCATGATCGAGGCGGGAGTACCCTGCATACCGGGCTATCAGGGGAGTGATCAGTCAGACCCGGTGTTGATTGCGGAGTCTGGTGGGATTGGCTTTCCCCTGATGGTCAAAGCAGCGGCTGGTGGCGGTGGTCGCGGTATGCGCTTTGTCGATGACGAAAAGGCTCTTCCATCCGCCATCGTGTCCGCGCGTTCAGAGGCATTAAACGCATTTGGTTCAGAAGAGTTGATACTTGAGCGCGCCTTGATCGAGCCCCGTCACGTTGAAATTCAAATCTTTGCCGATTCCTTTGGCAACACGGTGCATTTGTTCGAGCGCGATTGCTCGGTGCAACGCCGTCATCAAAAGGTGGTGGAAGAAGCGCCGTCGCCGGCGGTAAGCCCCCGGATTCGTTCGGCGATGGGGCAGGCGGCGGTGAACGCGGCAACAAGCGTCGCTTACGTCGGCGCCGGCACGGTCGAGTTCTTATTGGATAGTGATGGCCGCTTCTATTTTCTGGAGATGAATACCCGGCTACAGGTAGAGCACCCGGTTACCGAAATGATTACGGGCCTGGATCTGGTTGAGTGGCAATTGCGTGTTGCGGCTGGAGAACCCCTGCCTCTGGCACAAGGGGATATCGCGATAAACGGCCATGCGATAGAAGCGAGGCTCTATGCCGAGGATCCCACCAATGATTTTCTGCCTGCGTCAGGTACCGCGCTACTGTGGGATGTACCGGAGGCAGAGGGGGTTCGTGTCGATCATGGCTTGTTGGTCAATCAGCAGATTTCGCCATATTACGACCCGATGATCGCCAAGATTATTGCCCACGGTCAAACCCGGGAAGAGGCCAGGCGCAAGCTGTCTGCGGCCTTGATGAATACGCATATTCTGGGCTTGCCGACCAATCGAGAATTTTTGTGTGAGGCGATCAATCACCAGCAGTTTCGCTCGGGGGATTTCTCCACCGCCTTTATTGACCAGCATTTCCCGCAGGAAAAATTGCGTAATACAAAAAAAGTTGCCGACACTGACTATGCATTGGTGGCGGCCTTACTTTGTCGATTCAGGCAGGAGACCTACCAGCAATCGGCGGTGAATCACTTGAGCGGCATCGAGCAGTGGTCGAATAAAAAGGATCTCAATACCAGTCTGTTAATCCGGCTCGGTGACGAAGAGGGCAAGGGGCTAAAAGTCTATGTTCATAATTCCCCCAAGCGGTATCGTGTTGTCATGGATAGCATAGAGGGCATGGATGGCGCGGAAATAGTGATCCACATTCATTCAATACAGAAAAGCAGCGCGCGGGTAGAAATCGACGACGTCATCGAAACGATTCACTTTGTCAGGGTGTCCCCCGATAAAGTGAGTGTCAGTATGCGATCACGCACACTGAACGCAGAAGATATTCTACTGTCCCCGGAGCGCACTAGCGGCGATGAAGATGACGGCTCTGTGCTGGCGCCCATGCACGGCAATATTTTGGCGGTGGCTGTGACCGAGGGGCAGCGGGTCGAAAAAGGCGATGCCTTGCTGATACTGGAAGCCATGAAAATGGAACATAAATTAGTCGCGAGTCTTGGCGGCACGGTGACTAACTTGACGGCCAGGGAGGGCCAGCAGGTAGCACTGAATAAATTGCTGTTGGAAATCATGCCGAGCCATGGCGCGGTCAACGATTGATGCTCGTTGATGATATGGATACGATGATGAGCACTGATTCAAATTCAGGTAAGGTCGTCAAGATTGGCGGCGCCGCGGGCATGTGGGGCGATTCGATGCTGGCGACCAAGCAGTTGATCGATGTTCCCGGTATGAACTATTTGATGTACGAAGGCCTGGCGGAAATCACCATGTCTATCCTCACTCGCGCCCATGCCAGGGATGCCGAGCAGGGTTACGGCATTGATATTATCAATACCATGATCGCCGATCACCTGCAGGAAATCAGTCAGCGCGGTATCAAGATCATCACTAATGCCGGGGGGGTAAACCCGGAAGCTGCCGCTGCCCGCCTCGCCGAGATCGCCAGGAGCAAAGGTCTGGAGCTGAAGATTGCCATCGTCGTCGGCGATAACCTTATGCCTGTGCAGCAAGACCTGCGAGCCCATGGCATTGTGGAGATGTTTAGTGGTGAGCCGCTGCAAACCGATGGCGTTATTTCCATGAACGCCTATCTCGGTGCATTTCCTATAGCCGATGCCCTGACCGCAGGAGCCGATGTTGTGATTACCGGTCGCTGTGTCGATAGCGCCCTGGTTTTGGGGCCGTTGATACATGAATTTAACTGGGGTATGGAGGATTTCGACCGACTCGCGCAAGGTAGCCTGGTCGGTCATTTATTGGAGTGCGGTCCCCAGTCTACCGGCGGCTTGCTCACCGATTGGGATAGTTATGACAGCTGGGCGAATATGGGTTTTCCCATTGCCGAATGTCATGCCGATGGCAGCTTTGTGTTGTGCAAGGCAGACCATACCGATGGTATCGTCAACCCCATGTCGGTGGCAGAGCAAATAATTTACGAAATTGGCAACCCGGCGCAGTATATGTTGCCGGATGTTGTCTGTGATTTTGCCCGGGTGAATGTTAAGGAACTTGAACAAAATCGCGTTCTGGTCAGCAATGCAAAAGGTCGCCCGCCGACACCTTACTACAAGGCCTGTGCCCAACAGCAGCAGGGCTATCGAGTCAACCCGCTGGTGATGATTTCCGGTCGCGACGCAAAGAAGAAAGCGCAGCGTTTAGCCCGGAACGCGATCGAGCGCTGCCAGAAAATATTTGCAGCCTATGGCTTCGAGAACTTT
The DNA here is from genome assembly GCA_965370135.1 of uncultured Cellvibrionales bacterium. GTDB lineage: Bacteria > Pseudomonadota > Gammaproteobacteria > Pseudomonadales > JAHEGP01 > JAHEGP01. The sequence continues at coordinate 86 of CBDUUA010000320.1, read as the reverse complement.
AGCGATACCAGTATCGAGGTGTTGGGCAGTGAACATTACTATGGTGCTCACAGCCGCTGTGAAGACTCTCGCGAAGTGCTGCTGTT
>CBDUUA010000319.1:0-3521 GCA_965370135.1 uncultured Cellvibrionales bacterium | reverse complement strand
CCGGCGGCCCTGGTGGCCGCCGGACTCGTTTTATTGTTGCACAGCCCTCAGCTCATCGCTGCAAGCTATGACGTGGAGCCTGCGCCACAGTCCCTACAGCGGGCGATTGCTGCGGCGAAGGCCGGCGACACGCTGCAATTAAAATCTGGTGTGTACCGGGGGCCGGTCGTCATTGACCGATCCCTGACCTTACTGGGGCAACCCGGTAGCGTGTTGGATGGCGGCGGTGTGGGCCGGGTATTGACAGTGGCCGCGCCGCGGGTGACGGTACAGGGTATTAGCGTGCGCCACTCCGGCGACCAGCTCTCGACCGAAGACAGCGGTATCTTTGTTACCCCAGAGGGCGACCATGCCCGCATCCTCGACAACCGGCTGGAACACAATCTTATCGGCATCTATCTCAAGGGCCCGACGGCGGCGCTGGTTCGCAATAACCACATTGTCGGCCGCCAGGATTTGCGCATGAACGAGCGGGGAAACGGCATTCATTTGTGGAATACCCCCGGCTCCGTAGTAGAAAATAATGATGTGCGCCTGGGTCGCGACGGTATCTTTGTCACCACCAGTCGCGACAATCAATTTCGCAATAATCGCCTGTCTGAGCTGCGCTTTGCCATTCACTATATGTACGCCAATGACAGCGTGGTCAGCGGCAATAATTCCAGCGGCAATCATGTGGGCTATGCCTTGATGTACTCCAGCGGGCTGGACGTCAGGCATAATATCTCCCACATGGATCGCGACCGCGGCCTGTTTTTTAATTTCACCAACGACTCGGTGATTGCCGACAACCGCGTCACCGGCGGGCCGGAGAAATGTGTTTTTATCTATAACTCCAATAGTAACCAGCTCCATGGCAATCACTTTGAAGGCTGCCGTATCGGCGTTCATTTTACCGCCGGTTCCGAGCAAAATGACTTGTGGCAAAACAGCTTTGTCGCCAATCGAACCCAAGTGAAATACGTGGGCACGCGGGAACTGGAGTGGTCCCTGGACGGTCGCGGCAACTACTGGAGTGACCATATCGCCTTCGACCTCGATGGTGACGGCATCGCCGAGCGTCCCTACCGCCCCAACTCAGTGGCGGATCAGATCATCTGGCGCAACCCGATGGCAAAAATACTGGTGAACAGCCCGGTGCTGCAAATCTTGCAGTGGGCGCAATCCCGCTTTCCCGCCTTGCATCCCGGCGGCGTGCAGGACAGCTTTCCCCTCATGCAGCCACTGGCTTACAGTACCAGCCCATGATGCCGCCGCAAAAAACCACAGTGAATACCTTAGATCTGCGCGGCGTCGGCAAGACCTATGGCCGACACCAGGTTATTCAGGCGCTGGACTTGTCGATTGGCGTCGGCGAAAGCCTGGCCATTATCGGCCACAACGGCGCGGGCAAGACTACCCTGATTAAACTCTTGCTCGGTTTGACCCGGCCCAGTTGCGGCAGTATTCACCTGTGGGGCCAGGCCATCGATAGCGGTCGCTACCCGCAGGCCCGGGATGCGGTCGGTTTTCTGCCCGAAACGGTGTCGTTTCACCCCGGCATGTCGGGGCGGCAGATGCTGCGCTTTTATGCCCGCCTCAAGGGTGAACCCCTGCACCAATGCGACCAGTTGCTGGAGCTACTCGGCCTGGGTGCTGCCGCTGATCGCCTTATTCGCACCTACTCCAAGGGCATGCGGCAACGACTGGGACTGGCACAAGCCCTGCTGGGCAGTCCCCGCTTGCTATTGCTGGACGAGCCCACCTCGGGGCTGGATCCATTTCTGAGAACGCACTTCTACGAAATTATCAGTGAGCGCCAGGCCGCGGGCACCACCATTCTGGTATCCTCCCACGCGCTGACGGAAATCGAGGCGCAGACCGACCGCATTGCAATTATGGAGCAGGGCCGTATTATCATCGACGGCACCCTGGAGCAATTGCGCAGCGCGGCGGGCTTGCCGGTACAGATCACGGTTACCAGCCTACCACAGCAGCGCGAGGCCCTGCTGCGAGCACTGGCAAGCCAGGGTGACTGCCGCGAGATCGGCACCCAAGAACTCGAATTCAGCTGTGATAATGCCGACAAAATAGCGCTATTGCATCGCATTACCCGGCAGCAGGATCTTATTGAGGACATTCGCATCAGCCCGCCCCGCCTCAACGAACTCTATGCACACTTCGTAAAACCTGGAAACCGCAGTTGAACGCTTCTCTCTTTAGCAGAGCTTTGATTTGAATATTAACATTCGAAAATACACACCCGTCAAAATGGTCAAATGTATTACGCTGCACGGATTCTCGAAAAATCCCGCCGCGCCAGGACGTCGTTATCGCTCTTGGCAAGGGCTTGAGCCATTGCCAGCAAGCGATGCCTCGCCTGCCACACCGGGATTTCCCGATAATTCCGTGCCCAACTACAGTTTCCAGGTTAAGGGAGATAGCGAGCAATGAACGCGATCTGGACCCTCGCCCTGGCAGAGTTCCAGGAGGGCTTGCGCAATCGCTGGGTGCTGGCCGCCATCGCGATACTGGCCACGCTGGCCTTTTCCCTGGCGCTGCTCGGCTCGACGCCAATCGGTGAAACCCGCGCCTCGCCCCTCACGGTGACCACGGTAAGCCTTGCCAGCCTGAGTATCTATCTTATCCCGCTGATTGCCCTGACGCTTTCCTTCGATGCCATCGTCGGTGAACATGAGCGGGGTACGCTGCTGCTGCTGCTGAGCTATCCGCTGGCTCGCTGGCAAGTCATGGCCGGCAAATTCCTGGGGCACGTGGCGATCCTGGCCTGCGCCATCCTGCTTGGCTACGGCAGTGTCGGTGTCTACCTGGCGGTCACCGGGGGAGCCGGCAGCAGCGAGTGGCTGCTGTTTGCGAGCATGATCGGCAGTACGCTATTGCTGGGCGCCGTGTTTATTGCCCTGGGCTATTTGATCAGTGTGCTGGTGCCGGCCAGGGCCACCGCTGCGGGGGCCGCTATGGCCGTGTGGCTGTTTATGGTGGTGTTATACGATTTATTATTGCTCGGCCTGGTGTTGGCCGATACCGAGCAACGCCTGTCTGCATCCGTCTTTGGCGGGCTTATCCTGCTCAACCCGGCAGACATTTACCGCTTGTTCAACCTGGCAGGCTCCGAGGCGGCCAGCCTGGTGTCGGGCAGCACTGGTCTGCTGGAAGCCAGCATTGCCGGCCCCGGCATGCTGCTGGGCCTGCTGGTGGTATGGATAGTTGTGCCGCTACTGATATCCGTGCTGATTTTTCAGCGCCGCGAGCTATGATATGAGTGCCGCGAGTTTTAACATGACTTTAATAGGTAAGACAACAGTACTTGTTATCGCCATCGTATTGGCGGCCTGCTCGCAACAGCAAGAGGGGGTAATACCCTTGCCCCAGCTATCCACCCGGGATGACGTCGGCTATTTTTGCCGCATGATCGTCGAGGACCACCTGGGACCGAAGAGCCAGTTATTTCTGATGGGGAATGAAGACCCCCTGTGGTTCACCTCGGTGCGCGATGGCATTGCCTATACGCTGCTGCCCGG
>CBDUUA010000318.1:0-3523 GCA_965370135.1 uncultured Cellvibrionales bacterium | reverse complement strand
CTACGAGAGTATAGCCAGCAGGAAATCTTTTGATCGCAAGAGCTGGGGCGGCTCGGGAAATCCTAACATCCCCCCGGTAAGTCCCAACTGAGGCGAATGGCACTGATTTAAGCAAAAACCACTGTCATCCCAGCGTTCTTTTTAGCCGTCCCTGCGGAGGCAGGGGTTGGACAAAAGTGCTTGGCGCGTTGAACGCCGAACAGGCGGCCCGAAGGGTGAGTATCACGAATCATCCAGATTTTAAGAGTGTGGATCCCGGACAAGACAACTCCGGGATGACAATAACTTAGGGGCCTGCGACCGCTTAGAGTTAACCAAGTGGCATTCATGTAGATATGAGGTAAAGATGAGGTAAAGATGAGGTAAATGGAAAGAAGGGCGCCTCAGGGCGCCCTTGAGTCCGGGGCGGCTACCGCTACTTACAATAATTCTTGATGATGGTGTTGGCGGTATCAATTTGTTCCTGTTTTTGATCGTCGTTGAGGATAAGCACCTCACCATTTTCATCGGTTTGCCGGATCAGGGCATGGCTTTTCAATATCACCAGGTTGCTTTTGGCCTGTTCGCAGAGTGCTTTCGCTTCCTCCGGGCTCAAACCCGGCTGGGGGGCAGGCTGGGTCTCTGCCGCTTCAGTTGCGGCTGGTGTCCCGGTTGGCACCGTGCTGCTCTGCGCGGTGTTCGAGGAGGTGCCGGTACTGATGCGGATCTCCTCGGCTTGCACACCCAGGGGCGGGTGGTCGCCGTAGGTGACATTGCCACTTTCATCCAGCCACTTATAAGTGATTTGGCTGGACGCCCAAAGTGTTGGCATCAGACCGAGCGCTAGTAGCGCGGCCAGATAATAGCGTGGTTTATTACAGTTTTTAGTCATGGCTCGTTACCGTATTCCTGGGTACTTTCTATGGGCATCTAATGGGCATCTATAGGAACATAACTGAAAGAGCTCTTTTTGACAAACCGCAACGCCAACTAATTGAGCTCAATCACGCTATTTGAGTGTTCGCCCCGCATTGACATTTTGCATCGATTGAGCAAAAATTGCGCGCTTTACCGGGGGCTGCTGAAGGCTCGTGGGCTTCTCGGAGGCTAAAGCCGTGATCGACCATCCTTTGATCAACGGCGCGGTGCTGGCACAATCTACCCAGGGCCTACCCCGGTACACCCCGTAAAGCGAGCCGCATTTACCCCGGGCGGCTCCAGAGAGTCGGTTTTTTTATTCTCCGTACGATGAATGCATTTTCCTTGTTTTGAATGCAAAAACGAAAGCAATAGTGAGGATACGCCTGGTGAAAAAACTATCCGGTGGTGAAATGGTCGCGCAAGCGCTGGAAGACGAAGGGGTCGAGGTTATTTTCGGTTACCCCGGCGGCTCCGTGCTGCATATCTACGACGCCTTGTTCACACACAGCAAAATACCCCATATTCTGGTGCGCCACGAGCAGGCTGCGACCCATGCTGCCGATGGCTACGCGCGCGCAACCGGCAAGCCTGGCGTGGTCTTGGTTACCTCGGGACCCGGGGCGACCAACGCCATAACCGGCATTGCCACGGCCTATATGGACTCGATTCCCATGGTGGTGTTTTCGGGCCAGGTACAAAGCCATTTGATCGGTGACGATGCGTTTCAGGAGACCGATATGTCGGGTATCTCCCGGCCTATAGTCAAACACAGTTTTATGATTCGCTCCACGGAAGAGTTGCCGGAGACTATCAAGACAGCGTTCTATCTGGCGACTACCGGGCGACCGGGGCCTGTGGTTATCGACATTCCCAAGGACATGACCCACCCCAACGATGAATTCCCCTACCAGTATCCGGATAAGATCAAACTCCGCTCGTATTCGCCGGCCGGCCGCGGCCACAGTGGTCAAATCCGCAAGGCCGTCAATTTACTGCTGAATGCGCGGCGACCCATTATCTATGCCGGCGGTGGTGTGGTGCAGGGTAATGCCTCAGAGCTGCTCACCGAATTGGCTCGGGCGCTGGACTTCCCGGTGACCAATACCCTGATGGGGCTGGGGGGATATCCGGGTAGCGACCGGCAGTTTCTGGGTATGCTGGGTATGCACGGCACCTACGAGGCCAATTGCGCGATGCATCACAGTGATGTAATTCTGGCACTGGGTGCGCGGTTTGACGATCGCGTTACCAATACTCCCGCCAAGTTTTGTCCGGGAGCACAGGTCATTCATGTTGATATCGACCCGGCGTCTATATCCAAAAATATTCGCGCCGATGTGCCCATCGTCGGCGACCTCGCCAGTGTGCTGGCAGATATGCTGGCCTTGACCAGGGAGTCCCTGCAGGGGGAGGATTGTCCTTTGGATAAGCCGGCGCTGGCTGATTGGTGGCGGCAGATCGATGGCTGGCGGGGTGAGCACGGCCTGCTGGCCGGGCGCCGTTACGACCTGGATCCCGCAGGTCTGATAAAACCACAGGAGGCGATACGCGCCTTGTACAAGGCGACAGCGGGCAATGCCATCGTGACCTCCGATGTCGGTCAACACCAGATGTTCGCGGCCCAGTACTATTTGTTTGACCAGCCCCGTCGCTGGATCAACTCCGGTGGTCTCGGCACCATGGGCTTTGGTTTGCCCGCGGCGATGGGTGCGCGCCTGGCCTTTCCGGAACTCGATGTTGCCTGTGTCACCGGAGAGGGCAGTATCCAGATGAATATCCAGGAGCTGTCGACCTGCACCCAATACCAGTTGCCGATCAAGATTATCAATCTGCACAACGGCTATCTGGGCATGGTCAAACAGTGGCAGGATATGCAGTATTCCGGGCGCTACGCGCACAGTACCTACGAGAACTCACTGCCGGACTTCGTCAAGCTGGCTGAGGCCTACGGTCATGTGGGTATACGGGTGGACAGCGCTGATGCCCTGGATGATGCCATGGCTGAGGCGTTCAGCCTGAAGGACAAATTAGTCTTTCTGGACATTCACGTCGATCCCGCCGAGCATGTCTACCCCATGCATATAGCGCCCAACGGTTCGATGCAGGATATGTGGTTGAGTAAGACGGAGCGCACGACATGAGACATATCATCTCCCTGCTTTTGGAAAATGAACCCGGAGCCTTGTCCCGTGTGGTCGGCTTGTTTTCCCAGCGCGGATACAATATTGAAACCTTGACGGTCGCACCCACTGAGGAGGCGACGCTGTCACGGTTAACGGTGACCACCATCGGTGATGAGGAAAAGATTGAGCAGATCACCAAGCACCTCAATCGCCTGATCGATGTGGTGAAACTGGTGGATCTGACCGATGGCACCCATATCGAGCGCGAGTTGATGCTGGTCAAACTCAGGGCGGCGGGCAACCATCGCGCTGAAATCCAGCGCACTGCGGATATTTTTCGTGCCCAGATTGTTGATGTGAGTCCGTCGGTTTACACCGTTCAGGTCGCCGGTACCAGTGACAAGCTCGACGCTTTTATTGAAGCGGTGGGCGAGTGCAGTATTATTGAATTGGTTCGAACCGGCGTATCGGGGCTTTCCCGCGGCGACAAAGCGCTGACG
>CBDUUA010000317.1:0-3542 GCA_965370135.1 uncultured Cellvibrionales bacterium | reverse complement strand
AGTAGGGATTGGCCGATATTTCCACTCCGAGATCTGCCGCTCTTTGAGCCTGCCCGGCATCAAACAGGCCGACATGGTGGAAGGTGGTGCGGTGATCTTTACGTGGATGGCGTTGCATAGCCCGCTCTACCATGCCCAGATACTCTTCGAAAGCCAGGTCGCCGGTGATGTGGATATGGACTTTGTAACCCTTGTCCCACCAGTAATCGAATATCTGCTCGCCTTCCACCAGCGGGATGATCCATTCCGACTTGCAGTCCAGACAGTTATAGAACGGTTCGCGAAGCTCCAGTGCCAGAGAATAGATGGCCCCATCGGCAAAAGTCTTGTACTGCCTGGGTAGAAATTTTATGTATTCGGTGTTGTATTTTTCGGGAAGTGATTCTATGTGGGCCGCATAGGCGTCATTACCAATCTTCTTGACGAACTGTTCCGGAAACCCCGAAATCAGGTAAATGGTATAGGCTTTTGCTTTCTCGGTTCCTTCTTTCAGGATCGCATATTCATCCTCGAAAGTGCTGGTAGGGAATCCCGGCTCAGTCATGGCCGTGAGTCCGTTGTTCAACATCATGGTCGAAATACGATCCATGCCGCGCCTGAGCATATACTTGTCACCAAAGAACGGGGCAAGTTTGGTCCCCTTTATCATCTGGTAGGCTCTCTCCCAGAAATGATAATTTTCCCAGTCCGCCTGCTCATTATCCACTGCCGACAGATCGCCTTTCTTGACGCCGTATTTTTGGGCACTGGCCGTATTCAGGTAGATCTCATGGGTAGAGCGCTGCCAGATGATGGTCGGCACATCGCCGGTCACTCTATCCAGATCTTCAAGGGTCAACACACCATGCCAGGATTTATGATATCCCCAGATCAAAACCGGCTGGGTCTTGTCTTCCTTTGCATCGATAATATCCTTGACCGCCTTGAGATAATTCTCTTTGCCGCTTACGCCGGGATAGGTTTTGTGCGGCATACGCCACTCATGGGGAGCGACAATATCATTGGCCAGGATAAAAGCACCGATGGACACAGGATGGGCATGGGGCTCGATGAAGCCAGGCATCATGGTTTTGCCTTTCAAATCGACTTCAATGGTTTTACCGGCAAAATTGTTGACCGCACTCGCTTTGTCTCCGGCATATATTATTTTGCCGCCCCGCTCTATTACGGCCTCTACATAGCTTGGATCATCACCCTCCATGGTAATAATATCGCCCCCATAATAGAGTGTTTGCTCCATCTCTTTTGAGGCTCCGCCCTGAGCGCTAGCGCTGACCAGGCTTATAGCAAGGGCTGTCAATACGACTGTGCTTCCAAACATTCTGATCTCCTTATCTGATCTCCTTATAAGTCAGCAAGCTCTGGCGACTCGGCACCCGGCGCATCCAACCAGCTCATAAACAGGGTATAACCCAGCACGAACACCACGGCGCCGGTAAACAAACCGAGAATGCCGGTCAGCATAAAGCCGCCGATGGCGCCGATAAAAATTACCAGCATCGGCACCGACACCGAGCGCCCCATCAGCATGGGTTTTAGAACGGAGTCGAGGGCGCTGACAGCAAGACACCAGATGGTAAATATCACCGCCGGCGTTGTGTCGTAGGCGGAAAATGCATAGGCGGCCACGGGGCCCAGCACCAGTAGTGGCGGCAGCTGCACTACCGCCAGTATCAGCACCAACAGCGCCCACAGGCCGGCAGCGGGAATACCCATGACCAACATACCGATGCCGCCTAAAAACGCTTGAATAAAGGCCACACCGAGTACACCCTGTGCCACACCACGTATGGTGCCGGCTGCCAGGCGGCTAAATTCGGCGCCCTGATCGCCGGCCAGACGCACCGCCACCTTCTCGAACCCCGCCACGGCGGCAGGCCCGTTGGCGAGAAACACCCCCGCAATAATGATGGATACAATAAACTGCAGCAGCCCCAAACCCGCACCTAAGGCCGTATTGACCACCTTGCCGGCTGCACTCTTGATATTGGGGCCCGCCTTCTCGAGGGCAGCATCCAGGTTCTCCGAAGCCAGCAACCAGGTGTCATAGGTGGATTCACCAATCAGCGGCAAGTTTTTCACTTTTTCCGGTGGTGCCGGCACCTTGATTTCACCCCGCTGAAAATCCTGCGCCAGGCTCTCCCCACTGCTGAACATGGATTGGGTCAGTTGAACACTGGGAATCAGTATGATCGCCAGCGCGATCAGCGTGAACAGGACGGCGGCGGTTTTGTTACGACCTCCCAGCAGCCGATCCCGCAAGCCCAGAAACAACGGATAAGTCGCCGAGGCAATAACCACGCCCCAGATGATCGGCTCAATAAAGGGCAGCATTATCCGCAGACACCAGCCCAGCAATACGGCGATAATCGCAATGCGCAAGGTCGCCTCGATGGCGACTCGCTGCAACAGACTTTCTTTTTCCTGGGTACTGCCCGGTTTGGTATTCAAACTCATCTCCTTTGCTGATTAGTCGTTAATGCCATAGTAAAACGCATTGGCGGAATAAATTCCGCCCTACAAATAAATCTCGAACCCAGCTTTCGAATCGCTTTCGAAAAAATACAGACATTTCTGGACGAGCGCTAGTATTGCTCGAAGTATTGTTGGATTTTGGCCGCATCCGAGGTTTTCAGCAATGCCAGCTTGAGCAATACTCGCGCTCTTGCCGGATTGAGGTCACCGGAAGCGACGGTGCCCGCTTCGTCGTCGTTGACCTCAACATTGCGGCCAATGAAACCCGTGGGTACCCGGCTCGAACGAACCACCACGACACCTTTGTTGACGGCCTTGCTCACTTCAGCCAGCGCCCCTGCGGTCATATTGCCGTTACCCACACCCGCGGTGACGATACCTTTGGCGCCCTTGGCAACAGCGCATTCGATCAGGTCCGCGGAGAAGTCGGCATTGATGTACATGATATCGACCCGTGGCAGCTCTTTCACACCCTTGACCGAGAATTCGCTGTCCTTGCCAAAGCGCTTGTAGGGCGTGCGAAAGAACGTGTTCTCGCCATAGAGAGTGACGCCGATCAGGCCCGTCTCCGGCGACATGAAGGTGTGTACGGCGGTGGTGTTGGTTTTGGTAAACGCGCGGGCGCCGTGAATATCGTCATTGGCGACCATGAGGACGCCTCTACCCCTGGCCTCCTTGTCGGCCGCGACGGCCACGGCATTGTAGATATTGAGAGGGCCATCGGCGGACATTGCGGTAGACGGGCGCATGGCGGCGGTCAGCACTACCGGCTTGTCGCTCCTCACGGTCAGGTTGAGGAAGTAGGCGGTCTCTTCGAGGGTATCGGTGCCGTGAGTGATTACCACACCGTCTACATCGGATTTTGCCAGCAGCTCGTTGAGCCGCCCGGCTAACTGTAGCCAAATTGCATCGGACATGTCCTGGCTGCCGACATTGGCAATCTGCTCGCCGCTGATAGTGGCCAGCTCCTTGATTTGCGGCACCGCGTTGATCAGGATATCGACGCCCACCTGGCCGGAGGTATAACCGGCCTGGGTCTGGGTTTCAGCAGAGCCGGCGATGGTGCC
>CBDUUA010000316.1:0-3569 GCA_965370135.1 uncultured Cellvibrionales bacterium | reverse complement strand
GACAACGGCAATCCAGTGTCACTGGGAGTGGGTCCGGTGCTGGTAGCGGATTACCTCGACCGGGTACAGATTACCCTCAAGAACGGCAGCAGTCTTGAGCTCGATGAGTTCCATCGCTGGGGTGAACCCCTCAGTGCCGGGATCGCGCGAGTCATGGTGGAAGAACTATCAGCGCAACTGGGTAGCGGCAAGCTGGTGCGGTTTCCCTGGCGCGCCGATGAAATCCCCGATCTGCGCATCAAGCTGCTGGTGCTCGAATTAAATCGCCGGCACAATTCGGCGCTGCTGAAAGTCGCCTGGTCGCTTGCCGAAACCCGCAGCGGTGAAGAACTGCATCGGCGTATCGAGGTGTACCGGCAGCCCTTGGCAGATCAGGACTATGACACCCTGGTTACCGCTTACAGCCAATTGCTGCATCAGTTGGCGACACAGATAAGCAGCATTATCCGCCAGACTGCGTTATAAACCCGTGCCGAGCTCGTCGGCAAAAATCCATAGGCACTTGCCTTGAATACCATCCACCATAGGACATAGGACATAAAGATACCCATGATACAAATACAGAAAATCAACCACGTGGGTCTACGGATTTCGGACCTGGAAATATCCCGGGCCTTTTATGAGCAGCTGGGATTTATCTTCTTAGCAGGACCCGTCGGCCCCGAGCCAGTGGCGATCATGGAACACCCCTCAGGGGTTAATATCAATTTCATCCTCAATGCCTCGGCGCCGCAGTCGGGCAATATATTGATGGATATTGCCGACAAACACACCGGCTACACCCATATTGCACTGGAGGTCGGCAACCTGGACGTGGTGCAAAAACAGCTGCTGGATATGGGTATCACCATTACCGAGGGGCCGGTGACAGCACCCGGGGGCGCTCGCTTCCTGTTTATCAGGGATCCCGACGGCAACGTACTGGAGTTTCATTTGCCCGCTCCCAAGCCCGAATACAATCTGTAGATCTCCCCCTATGTTACGCATCCATCACCTACAACATGTAGCCTTTGAGGGACTCGGCAGCATGGAGGCCTGGTTTCTGCGGCGCGGACACTGCTTGTCGGCCACTCATTTTTATCGCGACGATCAGACACCGGCACCGGAGAGCTTTGACTGGTTGGTGGTTATGGGCGGCCCCATGGGAGTAGCCGATACCGGTGACTATCCCTGGCTTGAACAGGAGCAACAGTTTATCCGCGCAGCCATCGACGCCGGCAAAGTTGTTCTGGGTTTCTGCCTTGGAGCCCAGCTGATCGCCGCCGCCCTGGGGGCCCGGGTAATGGCGAATCGCCATCGGGAGATCGGCTGGTTTACTGTCACCACCCCGGAGCACGACAAAGATAAACTGTTAGATGAAGCACTGGCGGGCTCACCCCTGGCCTTTCACTGGCATGGCGATACCTTTGAGCTGCCGGCGGGCGCCCAACTGCTGGCATCCAGCGAGGCCTGCCACAACCAGGCATTCTCACTCGACCAACGGGTGTTCGGCTTCCAGTTCCACATGGAAACCACGGCTCACTCCGCCAGCGAACTGATCGAGCACTGCGGCTCGGATCTGGATAACTCCCGCTACGTGCAAACCGCCGACGAAATATTGGCACAGCCCGATCGCTTTGACACCATCAACCTGACCATGGCCGCGGTATTGTCGGCTATTGAGCAGCAGGCGGGAAATGAGACCGATTTCTTTGAAATGTGATGGTCAGCCAGGGCTGCTTGGAGGCGAAGGGGTCGACCATATTTTACAATAAACTACTCCGTATGCGCGCCACTGACGATCCACTTTCAGAGCTTCGCAAATGCCGATTAACTGACTCACCTTGATGACAGCACACTCACCGTCCAATCTTTCAGAGCTCGATCACCCCTCAATCATCGCTCTGGTTGCTGATTCGGTAAACTGGTGGGCCGGCTGATCGCCAGGGGCAATCTATCCAGGCCCGGGGCGCGCCACACGCCATCGCCGTCGGCATCGATCCAGACAGGATTGGTAAACGCCATCGGCCTGTGTCCCGGCGCCACCGCGGCATAGGCTTCTCCCGGCTCGCCATAGAACTCGACAAACACAAAGCTGTCCTCGCTGACCTGCAGCGGCAGCTCTATCTCTTCCCCAGCTGCAATCGGGCCGCCCATCACCACCACCCCGTTAAGGTAGACCCAGACTTCGCTGACATCGACCCAGGGCGCCGCGCGAACACCAAGTCGCAAGGTCAAGTCGGTACCCGCCAGCATTTCGCCAATACCCGCTTGCTCACCCTCGCTATTTTGTAACAGCACACGGGGAATTGGACCGGAGCTGCCGAATACGCGGCCCTGGCGCACCGCCTCGACCATCGCGGCGGTATCGACCGGATGTTGCACGCTGCCGTCATAAGCGACATAGCTGCGCGGCATCGCCACCGGATCCCGCAGGTGGTGAGAGTCGCTACTCGCCAGCGCCGGCCGGTATTCTCCCTGTAGTATCAGCGACAGCCAATCCGCCCTGACCCGCTGGTAGAGCTCCAGACCAGCGCCGTTGGCCAGCTCCAGGGCATCAAAATCAATATCCCTGACGCCATCTTCCCCAGCCTCTATCAGCGAGCGATTCTGGATATTGTCTAACGGCAAACCGGGATTAAAGCGCTCCCCCAGGGACAGGTGATTAAAGAACGCCAGATCGGAATCCAGCGCCTTGACATCCCGCGGATGATTCAACTGGATCAGCGCCTGGGGATGCTTGCTGCGAACCTCGCTCATCACCTGGTGCAGGCGCTTGCCCTCATGCATCGGCAGGCCACCGGCAAAGGCGCCGGCATCGGCGCGCAACGGAAATACATTGATGTGACCAATAGTATGAGGCGCCTGGCCGGCCCGCGCCATACCCGTGAGTTCCGCACCCGAAATCACCGTCAAGCGCTTGTCCAGCCCCTGCGCGCGCGCCACAGCGGCCATGTCGACGATGTTATCGTGCTCGGTCGCCACCAGCACCGAGGCGCCTTGCGCCACAAAACTGCGCAAGCGCTGTTGCGGGGAAATGGCAGAATCAAAACTGTAACCACTGTGAACATGAAAATCCGCACTGACCCAGCCGGGAACCTCCAATACTTTCTGTGGCGCCGGCAATGCCAACTGTACCGCCTCACCACCGGCGACCTCGATATCCTGGTGGGTCACCGTGTACTCGAGGCCGCGGGTGGCATACACCCGATACTGCCCCGCGGCGAGTTGCAGCGCCAGCGGGTCAGACTCGTCCCCGACTAATGACAGGCTATTGCTTTGCGGCGATACCGGCAGTGTTTTGCTGCCCAGACGAAAGCCACTCATATCGCTGTTGAATTCGGGATTGGCGGTAATACCCCGGCCGACAAATACCAGGCGCATGGTCTCGCCCCGGGGCAGGCCCACGGTAGCCGGCGCAGCGGTTACCAGGGGCTGCAATTGCAGGTCGGCCCCCGCCAGCTCGATATCAATGCGGCGCTCCTCATTCCAGGGGGTACGCAGGCGCAACTGGCAGCGAACAATGTCCCGGGGCAGCCGCAGCCTGAAACTACCGTCTGCCGCCGGTCGCGCTTCAGTCAGCGGATGAT
>CBDUUA010000315.1:0-3583 GCA_965370135.1 uncultured Cellvibrionales bacterium | reverse complement strand
GGGCCACCAGATAGAATTCGTCCACGGTATTGCGCAACAAATGTCGGTCGTGGGAGATCACCACCAGAGCGCCACCATAGCCCTGCAAGGCCATCTCGAGAGCGTGACGCATCTCCAGGTCGAGGTGGTTAGTTGGCTCATCGAGCAATAGCAGATTAGGTTTTTGCCAGACGATTAGCGCCAGCGCCAGACGCGCTTTTTCACCGCCGGAAAAAGGTGCGATCGGCCCCAGCGCCTTATCACCGTGAAAATTAAAGCCGCCGAGAAAATTCCTGATCTCCTGCTCCGTCGCTCGGGGTGACAAGCGCTGAATATGCAACACAGCGCTGGCTTTAAGATCCAGCGCCTCCAATTGGTGCTGGGCAAAATAACCAATCGCCAGGTGCTCACCACAAACCCGCCGGCCACCCAGCAGGGACAAGTCTCCCACCAGGCTTTTCACCAGGGTCGACTTGCCGGCGCCGTTAGGCCCCAGCAGGCCAATGCGCGAACCTGGCTGCAGGCTGATTTCAACCCGATCCAGCACCGCCTCATCGCCATAGCCCAGACGGGCCTCGGACAGGTTTATCAATGGCGAGGAGCTTTTTTCTGCCTGCCAAAAGACAAAATTGAACGGCGAATCAATATGCGCCGGCGCAATCAGCTCCATGCGCTCCAATTCTTTTAGGCGGCTCTGAGCCTGTTTTGCCTTGGTAGCCTTGGCGCGAAAACGACTGACAAACTGATGAATCTCCGCCACCCGCCGCTGCTGCTTCTGGTAGCTCGCCTGCTGCTGGGCCAGGCGCTGGGCCTTTTGCTTCTCGTAGGCACTGTAATTGCCGCGGTAGCTGTGCAATTGCAACTGCTCGACGCTGACGATTTCATCGGCAATGGTATCCAGAAAATCCCGATCGTGAGAAATGAGCAGCAAGGTGCCGGCATAGCTTTTCAGCCACTGTTCCAACCACAGGGTAGCGTCGAGATCCAGGTGGTTGGTGGGCTCATCCAGCAGTAACAGCTCCGAGGGGCACATCAGCGCCTGGGCCAGATTCAGGCGTATACGCCAGCCCCCGGAAAAACTGCTGACCGGCTCACCCAGCTGCGCCGCAGTAAAACCCAGCCCGTGTAATAGCTGCTCGCCACGGTTATTGGCCTGGTAGCCATCCAGCGCCTCCAACTCGGCATAGAGCGCGGCCAGTTTGCCGTGCTCTTCTGAATGCTCGAGCCTTTCGATAGCCGCTTCCACCTGCCGCAAGCGCTGGTCACCATCGACCACATATTGCAGCGCCGAGCGCTCACTGCTCGCGACCTCCTGCGCCATATGCGCCATGCGCCAGGCTGAGGGAATCGCCAGTTCACCGCCATCCACTTGCAGCGCCCCCATGAGCAGGGCAAACAAACTCGATTTGCCACTACCGTTGGCACCGATAATACCGATGCGGCGACCGGGATGAATGGTGAGATTGGCACCGTCCAGCAGGCGCTGGGTGCCCCGTTGCAAGATAACGTCACGCAGGGTAATCATGGGGCGGATTATATTATAAAGTGAGCACCGGCATACCGCGGTTCACGGCTTTTCAATAGAATACTTGAATGTAGACTGACTATACGAAGCACAGCAGAAGCACAGCAGAAGCACAGCGTGAACCGGGGTCAAACAGGCTGTACCAACACCCAGGGCCTGACCACCACAGACCAAACCTCGGCATCCGCCTGCAACCATTGCAGAGCTTGTTCATCGGATACCGCTGCTACCTGGCCGTCAGCCATCCACCGGGCAATGCAGGGCTTGTTATCCTGGGACATCTGGTAGGCCACCTCCAGTAAATCCAGCTCCGGCGCCACCCCAATGGCGACACCGCCAGCAAAAAAACGCTGCAATTCGCTCCAGGGTATTTTCGCCGTCTCCAGATTCAAGCTGGCACGAGCCAACTGTTCACTGTCGTCGCTCTCATTACTATCATCGCTATCATTACTCGCATTCATAGGCGCCATTCTATTCGAAACCATCCAGAGTTTCCCGAAAAAGCAGTATCGTTTCGCTATTGGATTACGCTCCAGCCGTGGTGAAACCAGTGGCGGATGCGGTATAGTATCCATAGATTATCAGGGGAGAATTGCCGAGCGCTATGAGCCAGTCGTCAACGGTAACAACAAGCACAATCGCCAGCCAGGACATTTCCATTGCCCTCACCGGATCCGGCGGCGCGGGGGTAGTCGCCGCCGGTGAACTGCTACTCAACCTCGCCGCCGAGTTGGGCTATTACGGCCTGATGCGGCGCGCTTACGGCCCGCAAATACGCGGCGGCGAATCCGCTGCCCTGCTGCGTCTCAGCACCCGGCCGGTACATTGTATGGACGACAGCTTCGGCCTGTTACTGGCGCTCGACTGGCAAAATACCGAGCGCTTTGCGGCCGAGATTCCCTTAGACCACCACAGCCTGATCATTGCCGACCCGGCCGCCGGTGAAGTGCCGGCAGTCATCAGCCAGAGCGGTGCTGCAGTGGAAGCCGTGCCACTCAAGGCCATGGCGAAGGATACACCAACAGGGCGCACCAATATGGTGGCAATGGGCCTGCTGGCGCGCTGGCTGGGATTTAACCGCGGCGCAGCCCATCGACTGATAGCAACGACTTTTGGCGGCAAGGGCGATGCTGTCGTCGATAGCTCGCTGGCAAGCTTTGACTGCGGTTTTAACACGCTGTTACAGCGGGCCCCTGACCATGGTCTGGCGCCCGACGATAATCAGGCCCCGCCGCGCTGGCAGTTGAATGGTAATGAGGGATGCGGTCTCGGCGCCCTGCGGGGTGGCATCCGTTTTGCGGCGGCTTATCCGATCACCCCCGCCAGCGACATGCTGGAGTGGCTGGCGCCAAGGCTGGAACAACTGGGGGGCAGCCTGCTGCAAGCGGAAGATGAACTGGCCTCCATCAACATGATAATTGGCGCGTCTTACGGCGGCGTACCGGCAATGACCGCCACCTCGGGGCCAGGGCTGGCGCTGATGCTCGAAGGCCTGGGCCTGGCGATCGCATCGGAAACACCAGTGGTGGTGGTCAATGTCATGCGCGGCGGCCCCTCCACCGGCATCCCCACCAAATCTGAACAAACCGACCTCAATATCGCCCTCTACGGTATGCACGGTGACGCCCCACATCTGGTACTGGCTGCATTGGACACCGCCGACTGCGTCTTTTGCACCGAGTGGGCAGTGCGGCTGGCAGAGGCCCTGCAAAGCACCGCCATCGTGCTCTCGGATCAAAGCCTGGCCCAGTCCCGAGCCGTGATACCACAACCCGCAGCTGTCGACCTGAAAATACCTCCGCGCAAGCAGGCCTGCGACGACGCCCCCTACCTGCGCTACGCCATTACCGAAGACGGCGTATCGCCAATGGCAATTCCGGGCATGGCCAATAACATGTATACCGCCGATGGCCTGGAGCACACCGAGAGCGGCAAACCCTCCAGCGCCGCCGCCGATCACAGCGCCCAGTTGGACAAGCGCCAGAACAAGCTGCGGGACTATGACTACGGCGCGCACTGGGCAGAAACCAGCGGCGACGGTGACATCGCTATTATCACCTGGGGCTCGAGTACCGGTGC
>CBDUUA010000314.1:0-3585 GCA_965370135.1 uncultured Cellvibrionales bacterium | reverse complement strand
GCCGGGATTTAATTAAATCCTGCAGTATCCTCGCGAAACCGACCAAATTGGTGCATACGTTCATGCAAAACCGTTACGATGCCGATGTCACCATTGTTTAGCGTCTTCCAGTACACGAAATGCTTCTCATACCGGAAAAAGAAACCTTCGACCTCAAATCTCGCGGGGATCGGACGTGAAAGTATTTCGTGTGTTGCTATCCTGGAAAAAGTATTAAACAGCCCGGTGACGTAGACCTCGGCCTGATCATTCCCCCAACGGTCACGTGTGTAGCGATAAATTTCATCAATGCGATATGAGGCCGCGTCCTGTACCCGGAATGAGGTCATTCGTCCGTGTGCCCTTTGTTTCTCTTGATCACATCCAAGGCCGAGAGAGCATGATAGGAATCATCTGGCGCAGCGAAGGCGCATTTCAATTCAGCCTTGAGTCGATCAAATGCCTCGAGTTCCGCCCGCTCTTTGTCGCGACGGATGAGGTCGCGAATGTATTCGCTGACATTTTCGTAGGATCCTCTCTCGCTGACATTGGCTGAGACAAAGTCGCTGAGAGTGCTGCCGAGGCGGATAGTCATTGTTGTCGTACGTGCCATGGCTAATTTACCTTGATGGATTGCGTATTCAATATAACCAATAAGGCATACACCTGCAAGCAGCCTTTCAACAAACACTATTTTGGAGTTCCGGGGACAGCAACTATAAATTTACGGCACTTCGGTATCGGCGCCCAGCTCCTTTACGCTGGCCTCGGCATGACGCCGGTAGAATCGCTCGGCAGCCGGGTGCAAGGGTACTTCGAGGGCCAGCTGCATGGTCGCCAGTGTGATAAACGCTGCCCGATAGTCCCTGCGCGCCAGCGCATCGTCTCCGCTCAGCAACAAATCCAGCATCGACTCGACGTTGCCATCCGGCTCATGTACGTTAGTCATCATGGCCGCCGCCAGGCCGAGGGTGGTGAAGGGTTCAGTCTGGCCGGGATAGGTTCGGGCCGCTACCGTCAATGGGTAGTAACTAAAGTGTTTGAAAGTAAGCCGCTGCAACACCGCATCGGGCAAAGAGATAAAGCGCAAGTCGCTGCGGCGTGCTGCCAACGCCTGTATCGCCGGCGCCGGTACCGCCTCGGTAAGAAACAGCGCATCTATTTCCCCCCGCTCCATTTGCCTGATCGCCTTGGCCAGGTCAATCTCAAGGGCGATGGGAATATCCTCGATCTGGTCCAATGCCGCCATGGCAATCAACACTGCATTGATGCGACTGCCCGAGCCCCGTTTGCCGATGGCAATGCGCCGCTGGCTCAGGTCATACACGCTGTTGATACCACTGCCTTCAAGCGTCAATAGGTGCACGGCTTCCGGCCACAGACTGGCGACGGCACGCAAATCGGTACTGGGAAACAAGCCCTGGCTTAGTATCCCCTGGTGGAGCAGTGCCGCTACATCACTCTGCACCAGGCCAAAATCGAGCTTGCCCGCCTGCAGGCGAGTGGCGTTATCCACACTACCGACCGATTCGGCGCCAAACATTCCCACACCCTGTTGCTCGGCGTAGCGACTCAAGGCCTTGCCAAAGCTGTAATAGGTGCCCGAAACCGGCCCGGTGCCCAGGGTCATCTTGTTATCCAGGCGGGCGAGGCGTATGTCAATCCGATTAACAGAGTTGCCCAGTTCCTCCACGATGACCTTATTATGGCTATTGAGTGTCGTGTCTGGCGCCACCGCCAATAGGGCACGGGCATCTTCAAGCACCAATGCGGGTCCCCGGCCATGTTGCGCCGGCACCGCGTCCACATGCCCGGGCGGAGGTGCTTTAGCCTTTTTGTCGAGCGCAACCCAGCCTCTGGTATCGCCGGCACCCTTATCTCCTGGAGCATAGGCAAAGCGCCCATGGACACGCAGCAAATCCCCCCGGGAATTGCCGCCGGATTGAAAGCCGGCGACGCCGGCCTCGGTGGCGCCAATGGCAAAGGCCAGGGTACCGAGATTCAGGCCCCGCCACTGGGCCAGGCTGTAATCCTGTCGAAATTGCAGCTCAGCATCGTAGTAGACAAAAACCCCTGACACACCGCTCTCGATGTCGCTAAAGGGCGCAGAGCCGATGCGCTTGAAGGTGTGGACCGCGAACAAGTCCTCATGAAAATGGCTATCGAGTCGATCCTGCAAATCCTGCTGCAAAACCTCTGGCCCGGGGCCGCGGTCACACCCAGCCAGCAGCAGCATCAACAGTAGAATCGGGTAATACCACAGTGACCTCAGCATGCTATTGCTCCTGGTATTCAAACATTGCTCCTGGTATTCAAATAAGCCTCCTAATATCCAAACAGCGGCAGCGCCATATAGCCCTGAATCACCAGGGCATTGAGGAAGTCGATAAAGAATGCGCCCACCAGTGGCACCACCATGAATGCCTGGGGCGAAGGGCCGTAGCGCAAGGTCAGCGCCTCCATATTGGCCACTGCGGTGGGCGTGGCACCCATACCGAAACCACAGTGTCCGCCGGCGATAATGGCGGCGTCATAACCAGAGCCCATCACTCGAAAGGTGACAAAAAACGCGAACAGGGCCATACCGAGGGTTTGCACCGCCAACATCACCAGCAGCGGCCCCGCCAGACTAAGCAGTTCCCACAAACGCAGGGACATCAATGCCATGGCCAGGAATATCGACAGTGACAGGAAGCCCAGCATATCCACCGTGGGGCGGTGCAAGGCCAGTCGCGGCGCCATCGGCTCCAGATTGCGGATGACCACCCCGAGGAACAGGCACCAGATAAAGCCCGGCAGGGTAAAGGCGGCATCACCCAGATGGCGCGCCAGGGACTGGCCGCCAATCAGGCACAACAACACCACGAACAGGGCCCACAGCACGGTATTGCCATCGATCGCACCCTCTTGTACCAGCTCTTCCTCGAGCAGCGTTGGGCTACAATCGTGACTGCCGGCCGATTCCAGACCGTGGGTCTTGATCAGACGACCGGCGATCGGACCGCCAATCAAGCCACCCAGGATAAGGCCAAAGGTGGCACAAGCCATCGCCAACTCCATCACCCCGGCAAGATTTTGTACTTGGGCAAATTTTTCAGCGTAAGCGGCGCCGGTGCCATGACCCCCGGACAGGGTAATCGAGGAGCTCAATAATCCCACCAGGGGATGTAGATCCATCCCCAGCGCCGCCGCCACCCCCAGCCCATCCTGAATGATGAGATAGACAAAGCACACAGTGACAAACAGCAGCAGCCGGGGGCCGCCCCGCGCCAGCTGTCGCAGGTCGGCTCCCAGACCGATGGTTGTAAAGAAGACCAGCATCATGGGCTCTTTCAGGGCCATATCAAAGCGGACTCGCACATCGAAGCCAAGAAAAGCCACCGTGGTCAACAGGGCGAACAACAGTCCACCCACCACCGGCACAGGGATGTTGTTATCCCTCAAGAAAGCAATCCTGGTTTGCACTAACGAGCCCACGAACAACACGGCAATTGCCGCCGCCAGCGCCTCTGTTGCATCCAACCTGAACGCCATTGCCCCACCCCACTTACAATCGCCACCAACGCCATTCCCGGACAGCCCCCTAGCGCTGCCATTTACCCATAT
>CBDUUA010000313.1:0-3586 GCA_965370135.1 uncultured Cellvibrionales bacterium | reverse complement strand
TGGTCGGCTACCCCGCCGATGCGCCGCCGGTATTCGTCGGCCACTACTGGCAAACTGGCACACCGCAAATCATGGCCCGCAATGTCGCCTGCGTGGATTACAGTATGGGGCGGGGAGAGAAACTGGTGGCCTATCGCTGGGATGGCGAGCAGCGACTGTGTGATAGTCATTTCGTTTGGTTGTAGTACCGAGTACGAAAATACCGACAACCAAAATACAACAGACGAAAACACCGAGAAATAAAGCATTCAACTACAGAATCCAGGTTGAACCTAAGCATCAATTAACTTACCCTCGCGCATACCACTTCCTGATTACCCATACACCTCAGCCAATGTAAGCAGACGATAGTGTATCGACGGAGTTCTTCGCACAGATGACTTTGGTCGAATGACAAATCCGCAGGATAGCGGATTTGCACAGCCTATTCTGCCCGAAGGGTGAGGCACATGGATGTGCCGAATGCATTCGACCCTACAGCTCCGCCCCGACCGGCGACTGGACAACAGCCACAAATCTGGACCCTGATGGAGGAGATCACGCTATGCCCCACATTACCTTTATCCACGGTATTGCCAACAAGCCGGCGCCCGATGCCTTGCTGCGAATCTGGCGGGACGCCCTGGCCCGGGACGAAGGCCTCGACCTGGGGGCTGAGGGCGTCACCTCGTCCATGGTGTATTGGGCAGATATCCTGTACCCGGAACCACAGCCGGATATGGCCGAGCATGAGAGTACCGACAGCGTGATCGCCCGCGACGATGCCGAGATCGACATGAGCTGGCAAGGCGAAGGCGACGAAGAAGAAAAACAATGGGCCGCGGCCATGGCCGACAAATTCAATTTTGACAGCGAGGCGCCGGAGGGCGACGAGGATTTCGCCCCGCAGCTGGAGCAGATGGAAGGCCTGGAGTCCCTCGACTTTGAGCGCATCCCCCTGCCCTGGTGGCTAAAGCGGCGCTTGATGAAAGTCCTGCTGCGAGATGTTCACCACTACCTGTTTAACACCCAAATCACCACCAGGGGGAAAAGCTACCGGGTGCAGGATGATATCCGCGAACGCTTTGTCGCCGCTGTAAAACAAGGCGCCAACACCGATGGCCGCCATGTCGTTGTCAGTCACAGCATGGGAACGGTTATCGCCTATGACTGCCTCAAACGGGTAACGGAATGCCCCCGTGTCGATGCCCTGATGACCGTCGGCAGCCCGCTGGGCCTGGACGAGGTGCAGGACAAATTAAAACCGGGCTGGAGCCGCAGCAATGGCTTCCCGGCGGACAAACTCAAGGCTCTGGATTGGGTCAATGTTTTTGACCGCCTCGACCCGGTGGCCGGCTTCGATGCCAAAATACGCAATGACTTCAAATTGGACAACAAGGTCAAGATCGAGGATATCAACGAGCAAAACTACGGCCGTTGGCGCCACAATATTTCCAAATACCTGGGGGGCGCCGAGCTGCGAGGGGCTTTGACCCGCCAACTGGAGCTCTAGCCATGTCAGGGGAATGGGCACAAATCGCCAGGCAATTAAAACACGCGGTCGCAGCCTTCGATCATCCCGCCACCCAGCAGCTGGGCGATGAGCTAATCGCTCTCATCCGGCGGGACGGCCCTCCCGCCGAGGAGGGCGATGCCACCAGCCTGTTAAAATGTTTGCGCGGCAAGCGAGACTTTGAGTTGCTGCGCCGTTGTGCGGATGCCTTGATGCAGGTCGGCTTGCGCACGCCGGAGATTCGCAAGCTCTATGCCCAGGCCCTGCTCGATCAGGGCAGCGTCAGCGGTGCACTGCCCTTTCTTGAGGCGCTGCTGCAAGATACCGGGGGCCAACCGGAAACCGCCGGAGAGCATACCGAGGCGCAGGGCTTGCTGGGCCGTGCCTGGAAGCAGATCTACGTCGACACCAATAATCCCCACAGCGTCGAAGCTCACAAGGCTTTGAATAACGCCATCGGGGCCTACCACAGCGTTTACAAAAGCGATCCGGCGGAACACGGCTGGCACGGCATCAATGCGGCGGCGCTGCTACACCGGGCGGCGGTTGACGAGGTGAGCATCCACGGTGTGGCCGATCCCGACTGGCGCGCTATCGCGCTGGCGCAGGAAATTCTGGGCCTGATGGATATAAAATGGCTCAACAATCGCGCCAGTATGTGGGACTGCGGTACCGCGATGGAAGCCGCTGCCGCTCTGGGTCGCCAGGTCGAAGCCCGGCAGTGGCTCAACCGCTATGTGCGGGAACCCGGCTGCGATGCTTTCGAGTTGGCCAGCACCCTGCGCCAGATGACCGACGTCTGGCGTCTGGACGCGGCGACCGAACCCGGCGCCAGCCTGTTGCCCATACTGCAGGCAGAGCAGCTCAAACGGCAGGGAGGACAACTGCAGCTATCACCCCGACAACTCAGCGCAGGCAAACTGGCGGGCATTAAGCCCGAGAACCTGGAGAAGATCCTGGGCAAGGTGCGCTACGTCAGTTACAAATTTATGCTGCGGGCGATAGAGCGGGCGCGCTCGGTGGCGCGCATCGAGCATGACCCCGGCCAGGGTTTCGGCACCGGCTTCGTCGTTCGCGGTGGCGACTTGCACTCAAGCCTTGGTGACGAGTTACTGCTGCTGACCAATTCCCACGTTGTCAGTGAAGACACTACCGCTGGTGGCGCACTACATCCCGACGAGGCCACCATAAGCTTCCAGTTACTACGGGAAGAGGGCCGGGCCGATGAGGACTACACCGTGGATGCACTACTGTGGAGTTCCCCTCCCGGGGTGCTGGATGCCTCATTGCTGCGACTGAAGCGGATGCCTGAAGGTTTGATACCGTTCCCTATCGCCCCTCGCCTGCCACTGGCGGACGGGGATCAACGGGTATACGTGGTCGGTCATCCCAGGGGCGGCTCGCTGTCGTTCTCCATCCAGGATAACCAACTGCTGGATCATGAGGCGCCGCGCATCCACTATCGCGCACCCACCGAGGGCGGCAGTTCCGGTAGCCCGGTATTCAATGCCCAGTGGAAACTTATTGGCCTGCACCATGCCGGCGGCAGGAATCTGCGCAAACTCAACGGCAAAGGCGGCGTCTACGAGGCCAATGAAGGTCTGTGGATACAGTCCATCATCGAGGCCATAAAAAACAATCCCCAAAAAATTGCCGGGCAGACATGACCCCAGGCATCGACACTACCCGGATAATTCCTCGTACATGCTTTCAAATTTCTCCTTGCTGACCGCGTAGACATCGGCACCCCCAGCATCGTTCGCAACAAGATAATCCCCCGCAAGGTAGTGGCTACTGCCCTCCCTGGTTTTCACCTCCCCCTCAACGGACGAAACCTCGGCCCATACCGTGGCATGCTTGTGGTAAACACCCGGGCTGGCCAAGCGATAGCTTTTAGCAAAAGACTCGCTATCGACGGTATAGCAATCACCTTGATTATCGACCAACCAGTCACCTTGCTTGCAGTGTTGCTCTGCTCCCCATTTACGGTAATTGAAGCCCTGAGTATCCAGCTTGAGCTGAACCGCGGTCACGCTGGCATTGCCTTTCTTTCGGTAGCGCTTTCTTGTCGCCATAACCGTTATCCTGCGGGAG
>CBDUUA010000312.1:0-3586 GCA_965370135.1 uncultured Cellvibrionales bacterium | reverse complement strand
CTCAAACCGTCGGAGATCACCACCTGCACGGTGGGGGACTTGATGCATTTTTCAGTGAGAATCTGGCGTGCCTCCGCCGACAGCTTGCGTCCCAGATCCGGCCGCGTCAGGTATTCGTCCTTGCTGCTGACCTGGGAGTGCACCTCCAGCAAGTCGTGGGCTTGCAACCACTCGGAGGACACTTCCTTGGTCACCGTATCCTTGGAGCGGGAGTGATCCGCCAGGAAGCGCAACATCGGCAGGGTGCGCGGCCGGGGCCCCGCTCTGCCCACGCAGATGCGTGCCGTGGTCTGGCGCATCAGGTCCTCGTTTACACTGTTGTTATGAGCGTGCTCTATACCCAGCCAACTCTTGAATTTCTGGTCGCCCAGGTCTTCCAGACAGGTGCCGTCGTCGACCGCCGATGCCGTGTGAGCACCGGCCATGGAGCCTGCCCCCTGGGAATCGGCCGCACTGCCGCCGCCGGGAATAATTTGCACCTTGCCGGAAGGGACCTGTTCGCCCAACTTGCCGAGCACGGAATTGACAATTTGTTGAATTTGCTGCTCGTCCATAGTGTTCTGCTCCGCTAAAAGTGTGCTGCTCCGCTAAAAGTGTGCTAATCCCCTAAAAGAAGATTGACGGGTCGCCGGCTCTTGGGGTGAGCCGGCCATTGCTCATCAGCCCCATGGACTCCATCCAGATTTCAAATTCCGGCGCGGGCCGGTAGCCAAACAACTGCCTAACCGTCGCGGTATCGTGCCAGGCGGTGGTCTGGTAGTTGAGCATGATGTCATCCCCCATGGGCAGGCCCATCACGAAGTTGACCCCGGCGGCGGCCAGCAACACGATCAGGTTCTCGTTGGAATTCTGGTCGGTGTCGGCGTGATTAGTGTAACAGGCGTCGCAGCCCATGGGCAGGCCGGATAGCTTGCCCATAAAATGGTCCTCGAGACCGGCGCGGATGATCTGCTGGTGGTTATAGAGATACTCCGGGCCGATAAAGCCCACCACGGTATTGACCAGGTGAGGGTTGTAGCGGCGGGCCAGGCCGTAGCAGCGGGCCTCCATGGTGGTTTGGTCGGCGCCGTAGTTGGCATCCGCTGACAGTGCCGAGCCCTGTCCGGTTTCGAAGTACATCATATTGGGGCCCGCCAGGCGGCAGTATTGCTTGCCGATGGCATAGGCTTCATCCAGCAAATCCACGGTGACACCAAATTCCTCCAGTCCCTTCTGGCTACCGGAGATACTCTGGAATATCAAGCCCCCCGGCGCACCCGCCTGGATGGCCTCGGTCTGGGTGGTGATGTGGGACAGAATGCAGGCCTGGGTTGGAATCTTCCATTTGTCGATAACCTCCCGCAGGGCATCCAGCATGCGGCTGGTGTTCTCGACACTGTCGGTTACCGGGTTGACGCCAATGACCGCATCACCACAGCCGTAGGACAGACCCTCGTAGGTCTGCGCCAACATACTTTCGATATTGTCCCGGGTATCGTTGGGCTGCAGACGGCAGCTGAAGTGACCTGGCCGGCCGATGGTATTGTTGGCCTTGGTGATAACGGGCAGTTTTTTGCCGCCGTACATGAGGTCGGCATTGGAGCAGATTTTGGCCACCGCCGCGACCATCTCCGAGGTCAGGCCACGCCGCAGCCGCTCGTAGTCTTCCAGCAGGGGCTCATCGCTGAGGATGTACTCGCGCAATTCGCTGACCGTCCAGTTCTTGATGCCGCTGTAGACAGCTTCATTGACGCCATCCTGAATCACCCGGGTGATCTGGTCATCCTCGTAGGGAACTACCGGATTCTCCCTGAGCGTATTCAGGGTCATTTCACTCAACACATGTTTCGCGGCCACCCGCTCCTGGGCGCTGTCGGCGGCGACACCGGCCAGCACATCCCCGGAACGGGCATTATTGGCTTTGGCGAGGACATCCGTGACGTCGCGAAACTGGTATACCTCCCCAAACAACTTTGTTTTTAGCGCCATAGTGTTCTCCTTATGAAGGAAAGGCCAGTGACTTCACCGTGAGCGGCACGATAGCGCCGCCAAAGTAAGCCTGGCCAATGTCGATGTAATCTCCGTCCCGGGTCCGCACCTCATCGATGACTGCCAGGGAGCGGGAGGGCAGCAACGGCTGCATTTCCATACCCAGAACTTTGCCCAAATCCTGATGCACCACCACCAGGGCTTCACGCTCCGGGTTGTCGTGGTCGCGGTAAATTTTTGCCAGGGATGTCGCCGCCTGCTGCACCGCCCGGTAGCGGCTGGGCATCGAGCTGTCCAGAGCGATCGCGTACTGATCCCGGTCGAGGTCGATATCCATGTGCAAGGCCGCCTCCGAGACCGCGGCTTCTATGGCCGGGTCTTCCTGCTGCCAATCGATATAGGGGTGTAGCACCGGCACGTTCTTGATCGGCAGGGCGTCGGTGCTCAGCCAGATGGTGCTGCCACTGAGGGATACCGAGTAGGAGCCGGCGCCGATCACCGTGGCGCGCAGGGTTTGCCTGGGTGGCAGCACCGGCATTGCACTGAGCCCCTGGTGTTGCAGTAGCGCTCGCGCCAACAGCACCCCGATATCCCCGTAGGGGTAGTCTGCCATGGGGTCGCTTTGCAGCTGATAGTAACAGGCGCCGACGCCGCCACTTAGATAGACGCGATCCACCGCCGTGGGCGCGAGCGCCGGTGTCATCAACAGGTGGCAGGCGAGTTCCGAGGGCTGCCCGCGCATGCAGGAGACCAGCATGTCCGCCATGCAATGGGCCACCCGCTGCAGGTGATCGGTGCTGAGCTGATCCGGTTTGAGGTCTGCCCCGAATAGCGACTGGATGAGCTTGCGTGCCGGCGGGTGTATGCGAGTAACCACGCCTCCCGGGCCAGTCTCGATCAGGCGTCCTCCGACATTGAGGCAGGCGGTATCGCGCACACGATCACCGTTAAAAACCACGTAGTTGGAGGTGCCACCGCCGATATCGATATTCATCACCCGGCTGTGCTCGCGGCTGGCTACTTCCGCCGCGCCGCTGCCGCGACCCGCAATCACCGACTCCAGGTGGGGGCCCGCGGTGGCCACCACAAAATCCCCCAATTGTTCGGCCAACTGCAGTACCGATTCTTTCGCGTTGTGGGCCTTGGAGGTCTCCCCGGTGATGATAATGGCGCCAGTCTCGATGTCGTCGAGAGCCAGGCCCGCCCGCTCGAACTGCTCCAGGATAAACGCGCGCAATTGCTCCGGGTCGATGATGCCGCCGGTATCGATGGGGGTAAAGGCCACCGGGCTCTCGTAGATCAGCTCTCGTTCGACAAATTCGTAGTGGGCGACCTGGGAGGCCGGGGCCCGGTTGACCAGGGTGAGCCGGGAAAAGATGACCTGGGTCGTGGTAGTCCCGATGTCGATGCCGACGCTGTGAATGGTTTTGGAATGCATCATGAGCAGCTACCGCTCCAGCACAGTCTGGTAAATGCGGATGACGTCTACGATGCAGACCTGCCGGGGATTACTGGCGCAACAGACATCCTCCAGCACCTGCGGCGCCAGCACTGGAAAGTCCTCAGCCTGGGCGCGAAATTCTCGCAGGGAGTGGTACAAGCCGATATCCTGTAACAG
>CBDUUA010000311.1:0-3590 GCA_965370135.1 uncultured Cellvibrionales bacterium | reverse complement strand
CGCACACCCTGGGGATAGTTGATATCGATATATCCGGGTCGAATCACCAACTCCAGTTGCCTGCTTTCGTCGTTGTCGCCATCACTGCCGACAGCGGCGTCCGGGAGCCTCAAATCCAGTACCGTAATATGCGAGAACACCATGGTCATCAGCAATACCGGCACCAGGATGATCATCAGGTTCATAAACGCAGTGATGTCCAACTCCGCGTCCGACTGCCTGCGGCGCTTGATTCTTTTCATGATTTGTCAGTCTTAAGCCCCAGCGGATTCTACCGCTGGACTGCGCGCCGCACCCTGGGGCAACTCTGACAGTAAATTCAAAAATTTGACCTCGGCCATTTCCAGTCCATCGACAATCTCGGCGGTCTTGGTTTGCAACATGGCGTGGGCCAACAACAGGGGTATGGCCGACATCAGGCCAAAGGCGGTGGTATTCATGGCTACTGAAATGCTCTGGGATAACAGGCTCGCCTTTTCCGCAGGATCGGCATTGGCTACCGCCGTAAAGGCTGCAATCAGTCCAATGATGGTGCCAAGCAGGCCGAGAAGCGTCGCCACATTGGCCAGGGTAGCCAGGTAGGGGGTGCGCTTCTCCAGGCGGGGAAGCGCCTCCATCACACCTTCCTCCATGGCGTACTCGATATCTTCACGGTGCGGGGTATGCTGCAGGCGGGCAATACCGGCGGCAATAATACGACTGATGGGCGCCTTGGTACTCTGGGCCAATGCCATGGCATTGGCGTATTCTTGCTTTTTCAGCATCGGCAACATTTTGTCGAAAGCCCGGCGGTTACTCATCCTCGCCCGGGTCAGGAAAAACCAGCGCTCGAGCATGATGGCAAGGCCGATGACCAGCACCAGTGCAATGGGGTACATGAAGGCCCCGCCATCCTGGAAAAAACGCGCGATTGTATTGAGAAAATCCATAGTGCCACCCTTGCTGATTGTATCGACCCGGAGCGATTTTCGTAGCCACCACCGAGCCCCTTATCCAACTATCCCAACTATCCCAACTATCCAATAGTCCTTATTCAAACATCCCGCTATTCAAACATCCCACAACGCTTACCCAAACAGCCCACAGAGTGGCCCAACTATCCGATAACTATGGGTGGTGTCTGCCGAGTCCTCAAGCCTGATTCCGGCAACAGTGATAGAGGCATCATTTTGCTATTACTTGCTACCGTGAGCCTGTCGGACTTAGGTCTGATCTACTGCGCGGATCAAACTGCTGCCGCAGATAGAGTTCCCGCAGAAAGGAGTCGCGATCCAGCGGATCGAGTAGATTGTCAATACGAGTGTTGATATCCTGGTAAAGGACATCGGAACCATCCGGAGCTTGCCAGGGTACAATATACAGCACCCGGGGTTGCTCCTGATTGCCGGTTACCCGGGTTCCCATCTCCACCACATGACTGCCCGCGTCGCCAGACAAGGCAGCCGCCGCTAGCGTTAAAATCAGTGTATTCATTGCTCTACCTTCGACCGGGCGACCATCACAGACCTGCGTTGCAAGACCACCAGCTGCTTATCCACGCCCGGATTACTGCCTTAGACCACATTGCGTCGTCGAGATAGTGCTGCCGCCAGCGATAGTCACCGGCACCATACAGCAGCAAGCATAGCGCCTAATAGATGGCATTGCTACACCTCGCCAGTACTGTCGGGGCAGGGTCATGCCGGACATTCACGATCCCGGCGTGCGACCCTACCGCAATAGCTGCGTAGTCAAGGATATGAAGCGCATAGCACCTTTGCTGGGCTTTTCGGGCTATCAACCCCTGATTCGAGCGTACATAGGCCAGGGTCTGAGAAAAGATGTTGAGCACCTGGATAGCGATGCCATCTCTGGTTTAGTAGCCAGCCTTAAAAAGCGGGGAGTGAGTTCAGCGGTCATAGAGGAAGCGCTTGCTGAGGCTGCCCACAACCAAGATCCTTGTAAAAAATACTTTATCCCACATCCCTCCGTAGATACTTCCGTAACCGAGCCTTCAGTTGGCGAGTCCCGCCAGTGTAGCGGCAACGTCCGCTTTTGGGGATTTTGTGGTCTGGCTTCGTGCTCTTCGCTGTGGTGAACGCAGCCCAAACGAAACAATCGATTCATAGAACGACTTGGCCATTCATGGGGTAAGTTGCTTGATAAGCTCCTTGCCCTTCATCGAGATTGAGGCGATCTCTTTTGCGTCGAGGTTCATTTTCGTAAGATCCACCATTCGGATCTGGCTATTGTCGTAGGTGCGAAAATAGAACCGCTTCGCCTTGAGGTCATTGGCGCTGGTCCAGGTGGTGTAGTCGGCTACGACGTTGCCGTGCTTGTCTTTCTCCTGATCCCGAGCACTACCCTTGGGAATGTCGAAGTTGTTCAGAATATGGAAAGCCTGAAGGACGGCATCATCACCCGTCCTGGACGGAAGCACGGATTGGCTGAACGCCGCCGCTCGCACAAAGCGCGAAGGGGGCGTAAAGTCACCCGGAAGCCCGAGCATCCCGGATCCCTGGCCGAAAGGGGACAGCATGACGTCCCCAAGGTGCACCGGGGGAACATTGGTGAGCGAGAAATTCACATAGTTCCGCAGGTTAGTCATGTGCCAATCGAATGTGGGCGAGTTGGCCATCACGCCCAGTGGATTATCGTGAATATTGAGCTTGCCCCCGACATATTCGATTACGATGCTCTGGCCGGAGGCATCATGCACAACATAATGGACCGGAGGGACAAAGCCCCAAGCCTCGAACATTACGTCGGGCACCACGATCTTCCCCACGTTCTTCCTCACTTCGTCGACGGTGGCGAAGTTCTCGAGCATCCATGAACCCATCTCCCAGGGGGCGACGGTCTTGCCCGCGTCGGCGACTTCGTACTGCATGTATCCGGCAGTGCCCGGGAAATAAAATGTACCAACAGCCAAGCCCTTCTCATTCAATCCATCAAAAATAAACGGCACCCCAACGCCGTTGGCCCCGACGCTGGCGTACCTGGACTGCCACTTTAGCCCCTCCTTGCCATCGGGCGCGCTTCCGGTGCGACTGTAACCACGCGGAACTATAATTACATCGGACTGAAGGTCGACGGCAAATTCCAGCGTCCGTGCATGGACAAAGGTGCCGTCGTCCGCCTCAAGCCGGATACCGGTGCAGGCCTGTACAGATTGCGTCGCGCTGCTCAGTAATAGTGCGCAGCTGGTAATGATAGTGAACAATCCCCCTGCGATTCGCTTTCGAGTCATCTGTATTCGCCTTATATTATTTTTCGGTGTGTTAGCTATTTCTATTTCGCGGGGTTTTTACAAAACCTGTCAAATGCCGCTATCGTGTTCTCAAAGCCGTGTTTTTTGGCAAGTTCCAAAGGGCGTTCACAGCTCCCGGTATTCTCACACCAGGAATAACCCGCAGAGCCGATGCAGCCATGCGCATCCCGGTCCGCACCAACCCGTTTGCCTTTAGTGAGTTTCATACTTCCTTTATACACAATGCCGGCAATGGGAATATCCTTGATTTTGACTGGATCGATCTTGAAGGGATTTTGTTCCAGCAGTAGGGATTGGCCGATATTTCCACTCCGAGATCTGCCGCTCTTTGAGCCTGCCC
>CBDUUA010000310.1:0-3590 GCA_965370135.1 uncultured Cellvibrionales bacterium | reverse complement strand
AAATCATGTATATTCTTGTTCATACACACGAAAAAACTCCTGATCTGAATCAAGCGCCGCAACCGTGTCGTCCTTTAAGAAAGGTTCAATTTTTTTGCCGATAAGGGGGACCTTGACCCTCAGTTCCAAGTCGATATCGACTTCAGAACCGTCCCCCGCAGGTCGCAATTCCATGTCCCCTTTCATGGTCACAGGGGCGCCTTTTATTTCTACCGTGAAAGAACCTGGCTTGACAGGCGTATCGGTAATCACCCAAATATCTTCTGACACCAGGGTGTTGTATTCACCTAAAATCTTTCTGGCAAACTTCGGGGCCGTGGACGGCGCATCTCGGGTTGCCTTGATGACAATGGCTCCATTGACCTCTTCACAGCTATCGATGCTAATGTTTTTACAACCCGCAGCCTCATATTTTTTAATATGGCTAGTGGGGTCGGTTAGCATTTTGAAGGTATGTTCGGAGTCTTTCGCATAGTCATGGATCACTTTTACTTTCATGGCCTTTCCTTCGTTATTATAATTAAAGAGTGATTAAAGCGTGATTAAGAGTGACAATCCATCCTAATAGAAAAACGACCAGTATTGCAATATATTCAAGGGATTAATCCGGTCGCTGTAGATGATAAACGACGACAAGCCATGCTATCCAGCCTGCATATCCTTGGCGCGCTTGCGATAGGCGTGCAACAGTGGCTCGGTATAACCGCTGGGTTGCTTCTTGCCCTTGAAGATCAAATCGGTGGCGGCGGCAAATGCCAGCCCATCAAATCCCGGCGCCATGGGTGTATAGTCAGGATCATCGGCATTTTGCCCATCGACCACCACCGCCATGCGGCGCAGGGTGTCATTGACCTGCTCTTTGGTACAGATGCCGTGTTGCAGCCAGTTGGCGATGTGCTGGCTGGAGATCCTCAGGGTGGCGCGATCCTCCATCAAACCGACATGGTTGATGTCCGGCACCTTGGAGCAACCCACGCCCTGGTTCACCCAGCGCACTACATAGCCGAGTAGGCCCTGGGTGTTGTTCTCCAATTCCGCCACCACCTGCTCATCGCTCAACTCCGTGGATTTTGGTAGCAGGGGGATAGTCAATAGATGGTCCAACTCAGCGCGTGCCCGGGTCTTCAGTTCATTTTGCCGATCAAACACATTGACCCGATGATAGTGGATACTGTGCAGCGTGGCGCCGTTCGGGGACGGCACCCAGGCGGTATTGGCGCCGGCCAGGGGGTGGGCGATTTTCTGCTCCAGCATGGCGGCCATTTCGTCCGGCATAGCCCACATGCCCTTGCCGATTTGAGCCTTGCCCTGTAAACCACAGCTCAGGCCGATATCGACATTCCAGTCTTCGTAGGCCTTGATCCAGAGCTGCTCCTTCATCTCGGTTTTCGGTACGAAAGGTCCGGCAAGCATACTGGTATGGATTTCGTCGCCGGTGCGATCGAGGAAGCCGGTATTGATAAATACCACCCGGTCGCTAACAGCGCGGATACACTCCTTGAGATTGAGAGTGGTGCGGCGCTCCTCATCCATGATGCCGACCTTGAGCGTATTGGCAGCCAGCCCCAGGGCGCTCTCAATTCGGGAAAAGAGCTCGCCGGTGAACTCGACCTCCTCGGGGCCGTGCATTTTCGGTTTCACGATATAGACAGAGCCGGCGAGACTATTGCCCCTGGCGCCTGGCGCGCCATTATCGCGATTGAGGTCGTGCATGGCTGCCAGTGAGGTCACCATGCCGTCGAGAATGCCCTCGGGGATTTCCTCGCCATCGCCGTAGAGCACGGCATCATTGGTCATCAAATGGCCCACATTGCGCACGAACAGCAGGCTGCGGCCGTGTAGCCGCACATCGGCGCCGTCACCAGCGGTATAGTGACGATCCGGTTTGAGCTCACGGGTCAGGGTTTCGCCATTTTTTACGAAGGTATCTTGAAGCGTGCCTTGCATCAAGCCCAGCCAGTTGCGATAGACCTCAAGCTTGTCGACAGCATCGACCGCCGCTACTGAATCCTCGCAGTCCATAATGGTGGTGACGGCGGCTTCCAGCAGCAGATCCTTGACGCCGGCGGCATCATCCACGCCGATGGCATGGCTGCGGTCGATTTGAATTTCGATATGCAGGCCATTGTTTCGCAGCAGTACCGCCGAAGGCGCGGCGGCATCACCACGATAGCCGCGAAACTTTTCCTGTTGCTGCAGCCGGGTTTCGGTACCATCACCCAGCTTTACCAATAACTGGCCATCATCAATCGAGTAGAGTGTGGCGTCTCGATGACTTCCCTGGGCGAGGGCAGCCGCTTGATCCAGGTGCTCGCGGGCAAACTCAATGACCCTGGCGCCACGCACCGGGTTGTAGCTGCCGGTTTTTCCCGCGCCGCCGGTCTCCGGAATGGCGTCGGTACCATATAGCGCATCGTAGAGACTGCCCCAACGCGCATTGGCGGCATTGAGTGCGAAGCGTGCATTCTTGACCGGCACCACCAACTGAGGGCCTGCCTGTTCGGCGATCTCGGCATCGACATTGGCCGTATTGATGGCAAAATCCTTACCCTCGGGTAGCAGATAGCCGATTTGCTGCAAAAAAGCCTTGTAGGCCGGCAACTTGAATTCCTCACCGGCACGCCGTTGATGCCATTCGTCAATCTCCAGTTGCAGAGCATCGCGTTTGGCCAGCAATTGTTGATTGACGGGGGCAAGGTCGTTGACAATCTCTTCCATCTGCTGCCAAAAATGGGCCCCATCGATCCCGGACCCCGGAGCGCATTCCTGCTCGATGAAATGGTACAGTGAGTTGGCCACTTGCAGGCCACCGATTCGAGTTCTCTCCGTCATGGTAGGGCATACCTTTTGCTTTGAATGTAAGGTTGAACGTAAGGTTGAATGTAAGGTTGTATGTAAAAAAGACTGAGTCTATTGTCGCTGTACCCGTAGTTCAATAGCTACCGCTTTTTTTCTTCCCTTGCAGGATTCAATCCTGGGCCGGACTGTATTACGCTGTATCCGCTGGCTTCCACGCCCAGGCATATAATTTGAAGAGCCATGTATTTTGATTAAGAGGCATGTATTTTGAATAAACTGGATCTCACCGATACGGCGGATCGAATTTTTCCCGCAATTCTGCGCGCACAGGCAGAACAGGCGGGCGACAGCCCCTTTTTGCTGACGGACAGCCAGCGCATCAGTTTTGCAGATGCTGAAACCACCACCAACGCCCTGGCGAGCGGATTGCAGGCCCTCGGAGTACAGGCCGGCGATCGCGTTGCCTTTTATATGGGCAATTGTCCGGAAATGGTGCTGTTGTCGCTGGCGATCAACAAGCTGGGCGCAATCTGGACGCCGATCTGTACCG
The DNA here is from genome assembly GCA_965370135.1 of uncultured Cellvibrionales bacterium. Lineage (GTDB taxonomy): Bacteria > Pseudomonadota > Gammaproteobacteria > Pseudomonadales > JAHEGP01 > JAHEGP01. The sequence continues at coordinate 241 of CBDUUA010000310.1, read as the reverse complement.
ATTATAAGGGCCAGTGGTTGCTGGATACGCTGCAGCGCAGTCACTGTAAATTGCTGGTCAGCGATGATACTTACCAGCCCCGCATCGCTGAAATTCGGGGTCAACTCGATATCCAGGGACTGGTGCTGCTAACTAGGGAAGGGAGGGAACTGCCCAGTGACACGGTGTCCTACGACGAACTGAGCCAATACCCGCCCCTGGCGCTGGATTATTCCGACCAGGACTACGGCGATACCTGCGC
>CBDUUA010000309.1:0-3606 GCA_965370135.1 uncultured Cellvibrionales bacterium | reverse complement strand
CTACTGGAATAACTACTGGAGAAACAAACACCATGAATTTTCTTATTTCATCAGCCCATGCTCAGGCGCAGGGCGCGGGCAACACGCAGGATTCATTTTTTACCATGGGCTTTATGGCGCTGATGTTTGGCGTATTTTACTTCATCGCCATTCGCCCCCAGCGCAAGCGCCAGAAAGAGCACACCGCGATGGTGGGCAATCTTGCTAAAGGTGACGAGGTGGTGACCAACAGCGGCATTTTGGGCAAGGTTGTTCGTATTGAGGATGACTATGTACTGCTGAAAGTTACCGATAATGTTGATCTCAAGTTCCAGAAGCAGGTTGTGCACGCGATTCTGCCCAAGGGTACCCTGAAGTCAATCTAAGCTGGTAATCAAGGCATGTCCATCGCCTATCCCGAGCGGGTATCCCTTGCCCGCACCCCCACGCCTTTACGGCTGCTACAGCGGTTCTCCGAGCAATTGGGCGGGCCGCGTATCTGGGTCAAGCGGGATGACCTCACCGGCTTTGGTCTCAGTGGCAACAAGGTTCGCAAGTTAGAGTTTTGTATCGCCGATGCATTGGCGCAGGGTTGCGATACCTTGCTGACCTGTGGTGGTAACCAATCCAACCACTGTCGCGCCACCGCCGTGGCGGCCCGCCAGATGGGGCTAGCTGTGCACCTGGTGTTGCGCACCGATGACGAGCCTGTGAGTGATGGAAATCTATTCATAGATCAATTGCTTGGCGCTGATATCACATTTATTTCCAAGAGTGAGTACGGTGCCGGCATGGAGCCGATCTATGCGGATTTGCTGGCTCACTATGCCAGCTTGGGTCGCAAGGCCTATGCCATGCCGGTGGGCGCCAGCGACGAGGTGGGCTTGTGGGGTTATATCGCCGCCAGCGAGGAACTCAAAGCCGATTTTGCCCGTCACGGTATTGCGCCCCGCCATATCGTCTGCGCCACCGGTTCGGGGGGCACCCAGGGTGGCCTGACCCTGGGCATGGTGTTGCACGGCATCGACAGCCAGGTATGGGGTGTCAATGTCTGTGACGACGCCGAGTATTTCCGGCGCAAGATTGTCGCTGATATTGACGCATGGCAACAGCGCTATGGTGGCGCGGTGGGTTCCGGGGACGTGTCCATTGCTACTATCGATGGCTATGTCGGGCCGGGCTACGGCCGTGCCGAACCGGTCGTCTTTGATGTCATTAGCCAACTGGCGCGCACCGAGGGACTATTACTCGACCCCATATACACCGGCAAGGCGTTCCACGGCATGATCGAGGAAATCCGCAAGGGCGAGCGATTTGGCGACGCCGGAGATATCGTGTTTATCCATACCGGCGGCTTTTTTGCCTGCTATGCACAGAAGCAGCACTTTAGCGGATCGAGCGCTGGCGATGTACGATGAAAATCGATGAAAACTGAATTACTGTCTCCCGCGGGTTCTTTGAGGAATATGCGTTACGCCTTTGCCTACGGTGCGGATGCCGTATATGCCGGGCCGCCCCGCTATAGTCTGCGTGTGCGCAATAACGAATTCGACCTGGCCCATCTGGCCACCGGCATCGAGGAGGCTCATGCCAGATCCCGGCAATTCTATGTGGTCAGCAATATCGCGCCCCACAACAGCAAGGTGCGCACGTTTCTCACCTATATCATGAACTCCCGGGACTTGCGCGCGGTGCAGCATGTGCCGCGTCTAGTCAGCATGGGTGTGCATTCCCTCAAGATAGAGGGACGCACCAAGTCCCACTACTATGTGGCTCGCACCGCACAGGTGTATCGCCAGGCCATCGACGACGCCTGTGCCGGCCGCGACTTCGACAAGAGCCTGATGGACGAGTTGGAAAACCTGGCCAACCGCGGTTATACCGAGGGTTTTTACCGACGCCACGTGCATGACGAATACCAGAATTACCAGCGCGGTCACTCTATTCCCAGTCGGCAACAGTTTGTCGGCGAGATTGTCGATGCCGACGATGCCGACGATGCCATGATGACGGTCGAGGTCAAAAATCGATTTGAGCTCGGTGATACCCTGGAACTCATGACCCCCACCGGCAATACCCGGTTTCAATTGCTGGGGATGGAAGATCGAAGCGGTGCAGCGGTGACGGTAGCGCCGGGCTCCGGGTATTGGGTGCGGATACCGCTGCCTGGGCCGATGGATTTGCGTTTTGCGCTGCTGCTGCGGGATTTGCCCGCTGCCGATTGAGCACCTATGATGCGTTTTACATAACGATTTAAATAGCGCTTTAGAAATCAAAAAGAAGACAATCTATGGAATCCATTCAGGGGATCGTTGCCGCCGCCAATGGCATACTCTGGGGTCCGGGGATGTTGTTGCTGATCCTCGGTACCGGCCTGTTCCTGACCATTGGCCTGCGCTTTATAACCCTGCGCAAAATTCCGTATGCCTTCCGGCAATTATTCCAGGGGCGTCACAGCGACGTCGAGCCAGGCAATATCACGCCCTTCAATGCCCTGATGACGTCATTGTCGGCGACTGTGGGCACCGGTAATATTGCCGGTGTCGCCACCGCCATTGCCCTGGGCGGGCCGGGCGCGCTGTTCTGGATGTGGTGTACGGCCCTGGTGGGCATGGCGACCAAGTATGCCGAAGCCGTACTCGCGGTGCGTTTTCGCGAAACCGATGAAGACGGTCGCTATGTCGGTGGTCCCATGTACTATATCAAGAACGGCCTCGGGCAGCGCTGGTTGTGGTTGGCCTCGGCGTTTGCCTTGTTCGGTGGGCTGGCGGGCTTTGGTATCGGCAACCTGGTGCAGGCCAACTCGGTTGCCGATGTGCTGTACCAGAGCTATCAACTGCCGAAGGCTGTCACCGGTGTATCGATGGCGGTGCTGGCGGGACTGGTGATTATCGGCGGCATCAAGCGCATCGGCAGCGTCGCGGGTAAACTGGTGCCGATAATGGCGCTGTCCTATCTGGCCGCCGGCCTGTGGGTGCTGCTCACACATATCACCGCTATACCGGATGCCCTGGGGCTGGTGTTCGATGCCGCTTTTACCGGCCATGCCGCCGGTGGCGGCTTTGCCGGCGCCAGCGTCTGGATGGCCGTCCGCTGGGGTGTCGCACGCGGTGTGTTCTCTAACGAGGCGGGATTGGGCAGTGCGCCCATTGCCCATGCCGCGGCCAAAACCGATAACCCTGTGCGCCAGGGCACCATTGCCATGCTGGGCACTTTCATCGATACCCTGGTGCTGTGTTCGGTGACCGGCCTGGCGATTATACTGACCGGTGTCTGGGACAGCGGCCAGACCGGCGCGCCGCTGGCGGCGGCCGCTTTCGGCAGTGCCATGCCCATTGGCAAACACGTGGTCAGTGTCGGCCTGGTGGTGTTTGCCTTTACCACCATTCTCGGCTGGAGCTATTACAGCGAACGCTGTCTCGAGTACCTGCTGGGGGTCAAGATTATTTTACCTTTCCGGATCGTCTGGATACTGGTCATCCCGCTGGGGGCGCTGTGGAAGCTCGACATGGTGTGGGGGCTTGCGGATATGCTCAATGGTTTGATGGCAATCCCCAACCTGATCGCCTTGATATTGCTGAGCCCGGTGGTGTTTCAATTGACCCGTCGCTATTTTTCCGGCGAGGG
>CBDUUA010000308.1:0-3607 GCA_965370135.1 uncultured Cellvibrionales bacterium | reverse complement strand
AACGATGCCCTGTTTCCCTCGGACGCCCGGGAAATGGTGCTGGTCAAGGATATCGAGCTGTACTCGCTGTGTGAGCACCACATGCTGCCCTTTGTTGGCAAGTGTCACGTTGCGTATATGCCGAACGGCACCGTGCTGGGCTTATCGAAAATAGCGCGTATCGTCGATATGTATGCCCGCCGCCTGCAAATCCAGGAAAATCTCACGACCCAGATCGCGGCCACCATCGAAAACATCACCGGCGCGGCAGGGGTCGCGGTGGTCATCGAGGCCCGCCATATGTGCATGATGATGCGCGGTGTTGAAAAACAGAACTCCTCCATGGTGACCTCAGCCATGCGCGGCGTATTTCGCAGCAATGCCAATACCCGCAACGAGTTTCTTTCGCTGATTCGGCTGCCCTGAGCACCCCTGCCCGGAGGGTTGATCACCCGGCCCTACGAAGACATACCCGGAGCGTGCAGAAACGCTTCAACCAACGGCGCGACAACATCGGCCGCCTCCATATGCAGATGATGACTTCCCGGAAGTGTCCGGCACTCGATATGCGGATACTGGCCCACGATCTCCTCGACCCCCGGATAGCGACCAAAGCCGGCACTGGCCAACAGTAGCAGCACAGGCGCACTGATGGCATCGAGAAAAGCACGATTGTGTTGTTCGGTAAGCTTAAAAGCCGACGCGAGGGTCAAGCGAGGATCGCTGCGCCAGCGAAAGCCGCCTTCGGCACAGGGCCGGATACCTCGCTCCACGATCAAGCTGGCTGCTTCTGCCCCAAGGCCGGTAGCCTTCTGCCTCACCTTGACCGCCTCATCGATAGAGGCAAAGCGGCTCATTTTTTTTCGAGTATAGCCACGCTGATCCAGCAGGTACTGCCGCAGCAGGGACGGAGCATCCGCCGCATCGACAGGCATCGGCCAGATACCATCGACCAACACCATGCGCGCGATGCGCTCCGGCATGGTCGCCGCCAGCAGATTGGCAATTAGCGCGCCCCGGGAATGGGCCAGAATATTGAACCGCGGCCACGCCAGGCGATCCGCCAGCGCCAGAATATCCAGCAAATCATCCCAAATATTGTAGGCGCCAGGCGCCCGCCGGTGATCGCTCAAGCCATGGCCAGGCAGGTCTATGGCCCAAATCTGCAGCTCTGGCGTGCGCGGCGCCAGCAGGGAGAAACTGGCGGCGTTATCAAGCCAGCCGTGCAGAGCCAGGGTGGGCAGCTGGGCGCTGTCATCCCCCCAGCGGATACCACAGATTTTTTGACCGTTAATATCCAGCTCGAAGGGTTTCGACATCGGCATCAATCTGGTATTCCCTAGTCGAGGTCGGCCGGACACCGAAACCAGGTCATACTGGCACCACCCACCGCCAGAAAATCACAGTCAAGCAACGCAATGCCGGCAGTGACAAATGGATACGGGCCACCAAAGCAGCCGTCTACCAGGTAGTTCCGTAGATTGCCAACAAAGGGTTGATGGCTGACGCACAGCACCGTGTTCAAATCTAATTTTTCAAGTTCCGCCAGCACCACTGTGGAGTCTCCGGAAGGGATCAGGGCATCGAGGGTCAGCCGGTTTGGCTGGTCCAGTATATGGCAAACCTGGTCAGCCGTCTGCCGCGCACGAAGATAGGGGCTGTGGCACACCAGCTCAATATCCGGAACCGCTTGCGCAAGCCAGGCGGCAAGCTGGCGAGTTTCCTGCACCCCTCTGGGGCTCAAGGCTCGATCCTGATCACTCGCGGCAAAGGGTTCGGCTTCCCCGTGCCGCATGAGCAGCAATCGAGTCGAATCAGTCATGTTTAAATACGAACTCCACGTCCTGGTTAATTTCCCCCGACATCATCGTCGCGACCGCTTCCGCAATTGTCAGGCCCTCGTAGATGATGCCGTAGAGACTCTGCACCAGGGGCATATAAATATCCAACTGGTCGGCGCGCTGCTTGACCAGCTTGAGGGTATTGACGCCCTCTGCAACCTGGCCGAGCTCCGCCACCACCTGGCTCAGGTCTTTGCCCTCACCGAGAGCAAAGCCCACGCGGTAGTTGCGACTCAGCGGCGACATACAGGTAACCAGCAAATCCCCTACCCCCGCCAGGCCAATAAAGGTCAGTGGGTTGGCCCCCAACTCCACCGCAAATCGGCTCATCTCCGCCAACCCCCGGGTCAACAACAAACCAATAGTGTTTTGTCCCAGCTTCATGGCCGCGGCCATGCCAGAGATAATCGCATAAATGTTTTTCAGTGCTCCGCCCAATTCGACACCGTACATATCGGTTCCGGAATAGACGCGAAAATAGCTACTGTGCATCACCTGCTGAACGGTTCGATTCAACTCAGCGTCTTCACTGGCAATAACAGTTCCGGTAATCTGCCGCAGGGCAATTTCACCCGCCAGGTTGGGCCCGCTCATCACCCCCAGGCGCACACCACTGATTTCCTCGGTCAATACCTGGCTCATCAGTTTGTAGCTGCCGGCCTCAATGCCCTTGGTGGTACTGATCAGCATCGTGCCGCTAGCGACATAGGGCGCCAGACCCCGCGCGACTTCACGGCACGACTTACTGGGCACAGCCATAAAGATAATATCCGCAGCTGCTACCGCATCCTCAAAACTGGTAGAGGCCCGCATATTGGGATGCAGGGTCAGGTTGGGCAGATAGGCGCTGTTGATGTGCCGCGTATTGATCTCTTCGGCGCGCTCGGCATTACGCAACCAAAGACAAGTACGGTGGCCGTTTTCCGCGATCATATTGGCGATGACAGTACCAAAACTGCCGCCACCAATGACAGCGATATTCTTAGTAGACATGCGCTCGCTTCCCGCCGAGTAGGCCCCCCGCCCACGATGGGACGGGCCGGCTATAACAAGAACAACAGGGACCAGACCCTTAGCTGGACAACTCAAGCAATAACTTGTTGAGTCGATGCACGTAGGCGGCGGGGTCATCCAACTGGCCACCACTGGCTAACTGAGCCTGCTCAAACAGCACTTTGGTCAACTCAGCAAAGCGGTCTTCATCGACCTCAGTATCGAGTTTCTGCACCAGCGGATGACCGGGATTGAGTTCGAAAATGGGCTTGCTCTCAGGCAGGCTCTGGCCGGCGGCCTCAAGAATGCGCCGCATCTGCGAGCCCGGATCCTGGTCGCCAACCACCAGGCAGGTGGGCGATTCAGTCAGTCGCGTGGTAATGCGAACTTCATCAACCTGCGCACTCAGCGCAGCTTTCACTCGCTCCACCAGCGACTCGTTCTCCTCTGCCAACTGCTTTTGTTCAGCCTGCGACTCGTCGCTATCGAGGTCGCCAAGATCCAGCTCTCCTCGTGCCACATCCTGGAAGGTTTTGCCGTCATACTCGGTGAGATGGCCGATCAACCACTCATCAACACGATCGGACAGCAGCAATACCTCAATGCCTTTTTTGCGAAACACTTCCAGATGCGGGCTGTTACTGGCGGTAGTGAAATTCTCTGCCGCCACATAATAAATCTTGCTCTGGCCCTCAGGCATGCGCTCGATATAGTCCTGCAGCGACTGATTCTGGTCCGTTACATTCTTGTGGCTGGTCGCAAAGCGCAACAGCGCTGCTATTTTCTCCTTGTTG
>CBDUUA010000307.1:0-3616 GCA_965370135.1 uncultured Cellvibrionales bacterium | reverse complement strand
GCCGCGCGCAACACATCCATCGCCGTCATACCCTCCCGCAGCTGCCCGGTAACATTGGAGACGATGTGCATGACGTGTGAGTAGCGCTCCACCGACATGCGATCAGTGACCTCAACCGAGCCAATTTTCGCCACCCTGCCGACATCATTGCGGCCAAGATCGATCAACATCAGGTGCTCCGCGATCTCCTTGGGGTCGGCGAGCAATTCCTGCTCCAGCGCCAGATCCTCCGCCTCGTTTTGACCGCGATGGCGGGTTCCCGCCAGTGGCCGTACAGCGACCTCATTGTGCTGCAGCCGCGCCAATATCTCGGGGGAAGAACCGACGATATGGAAATCCCCCAGATCCAGGTAGTACATATACGGGGAGGGGTTAAAGCGGCGCAAGGCGCGATACAAATTCACCGGTTCGGCGTCGAAGGCTATGGTCAAACGCTGGGACGGCACCACCTGCATAACGTCCCCGGCGAGCACGTATTCCTTGATCAACTCGACTGCAGCCTCGAATTGCGGCTGGCTAAAGCCCGAGCTGAAATCCTGCTCCCCGACCACAGCGGCTCCCGAGCGGGCCTCATCCGGCGCCAGGATCGGCGGCAGTTCCGGCACCCTCATCGGCAAGCGCTGTTCCAGCGCCAGCAGTCGCTGCTCGGCGCTGGCGAGGGCATCGGGCTCACCCGGATCTGCCAGCGTCACCAGGGTCAGGATGCCGGAGAGATTGTCAAACACCAGCACATCCTCAGATACCATCAGTAGAATATCCGGGGTGTTCAGGGTATCCGGCGGGCAGCTATCCGCCAGCCGCCCCTCGATGAAACGCACCGTATCGTAGGCAAAATAGCCCACCAAACCGCCGTTAAAGAGCGGTAGCTTCGGAATATCAGCCACCCGGAAGCGCGCCTGGAACTCCTCGATATACGCCAGCGGATCGTCGGACTGCACAGACTCAACAAGCTGGCCGTCGGTCTCCACCACGATATTTTGCCCCCGCACTTTCAACACGGTGCGACAAGGTAAGCCAATGATCGAGTATCGACCCCATTTCTCGCCTTGCTCTACTGACTCGAATAAATAGGAATAAGGGCCGCGGGCGAGTTTGAGATAGCTGCTCACGGGGGTATCGAGATCAGCTAACACCTCCCGGATCACAGGAATGCGGTTGTAGCCCTCCCGGGCCAGTGCTTCAAATTGTTCAGGGCTCATAACAAATCCTTGAGCAAGCATCGAACAGAGCCAATCTGTCTGGCCCGGCTATGCCGGCAATTAGTGACGGCTATACAGCCGCCAACTCACAACGCAGTGCATCGATCGCGCCCTTGTAATCCGACGTGCCAAAGATGGCGGAACCGGCGACAAAGGTATCCGCGCCGGCTCGAGCAATATCGCGAATATTGGCTGGACCGACACCACCGTCAATTTCCAGTCTAATATCGCGGCCGGACTGATCAATCAGGCTGCGGGCCTCAGCCAGCTTGGGCAGCGCCGAGGGGATAAATTTTTGCCCGCCAAAACCGGGATTGACCGACATCAGCAGCATGATATCGAGTTTGTCGATGACGTGGCGAGTAACATCCAGGGGCGTCGCCGGATTGAACACCAGCCCCGCTTTACAGCCGTGATCCCGTATCAGTTGCAGCGAGCGATCGACATGCCGGCTGGCCTCGGGATGAAAGGTAATCCAGGACGCACCGGCAGCCGCAAATTGGGCGATCAAGGTATCGACCGGGCTCACCATCAGGTGCACATCGATGGGCGCCTCGATGCCGTAATCCCGCAGCGCCTGACACACCATCGGCCCGATGGTGAGATTCGGCACATAGTGATTGTCCATCACATCGAAGTGCACCACATCGGCCCCGGCAGCCAACACGCGATCGACCGCTTCACCCAAACGGGCAAAATCCGCCGATAATATCGAGGGGGCAATCAGATAATCCATAGCGTAATCTCCAGACTTCTCACCATCATTTTCGTCATTTTTGTCGTCGTTCAGTTCATCGTTGTAGTGGTTCAGGTCATTGTTGAAGTGGTTTAGGTGCCTGGGGTCGTTAACAGCGCATCCAACTCGGCCAGCCGCTGCGGTGTGCCCACATCGAACCACAAACCCCGGTGCAGCTCACCTGTCAGCGCACCTGGGGCCTGCCCTCGCAGCAGCGGCGCCAGTGCCGCGGGGCCGTCCGCTACGCCATCAAACAATGCCGCAGCCAACACGCTGATACCGGCATAGGTATAGCGCTCACCACCACCGGCATCAATCCGGCCGACACTATCGAGGGTAAAATCTCCTTCGGCATGTTGCGGTGGATTCGGCACCAGCACCAGGTGTGCCAGCACATCACCGAGGTCGGCATTGAGCAAAGACACAAAATCGTAGTCAGTCCAAATATCGCCATTGACGATCATAAAATGGCCCTCCCCCAGCAGCGGCAGAGCCCGCCGTATGCCGCCAGCGGTTTCCAGCGCACGGCCCTCCGCGGACAACTGTATGCGCACGCCGAAGCGGGAGCCGTCACCGACAAAAGCAGCAATCTGCGGCCCCAGCCAGGCGGTATTTATGACGATATCTTCGACCCCCGCTGCCGCCAGCCTCTCGATATGGTACTGAATCAGGGGTTTGCCCCCCACCGGCAACAGCGGTTTGGGAATCGTCTCGGTCAATGGCCGCATGCGCTTGCCGTGACCCGCAGCCAGGATCATTGCCTTCACCCGGCTTGTTCCCGCGCCAGGCGGTCGAGTATCGGCTGCAACGGCGCCAACTCCGGATGGCGGGGCGCCACCTGGCCCAAATAGCGGATAAAGCGCGGCACATCCTCGAGATACGCGGGCTTGCCGTCGCGGTGACAGATGCGCGCAAATATGCCGATAACCTTGAGGTGCCGCTGCGCACCCATCAGCTCACAATCTTTCCGGAACGAGTCAAAGGATGCCGGCACCGGCAAACCGGCCTGCTGCGCGCGGCGCCAATACTGCTGCAACCACCGGCCCACTCTATCCTCGGGCCAACTGATAAAAGCGTCTTTAAACAGGCAAACCGGGTCATAACTAATCGGGCCGTAAACCGCATCCTGAAAATCGATAATTCCGGGATTGGGCTCAGTGAGCATAAGATTGCGCGGCATATAATCTCGATGCACATAGACACGACCCTGCGCCAGTGCTCTTTGTATCAGCGCCTCAAACAGCTGGTCCAGGCCGGCGCGCAGCTCGGTGTCGATGTCCCAGTTGAGGTGCTGCCCGAGATACCACTCGGGAAACAATTCCAGTTCACGCCGCAGCAAGGCCTCGTCGTACTCAGGCAAAACACCGGCGCGACTGGCCAGCTGTATGCGCAGCAAAGCCTGGATGGCATCGTCAAACAGGGTGTCGGCGTTGCCATCGTCAAGCACGTCCAGATAGGTATCTCGACCCAGGTCTTGCAGCAGTATAAAGCCCCGCGACAGATCCTGCGCCAGGATAGTGGGCACATTGACCCCCTCTTGGGCCAGCAACCCGGCTACCGCGACAAAGGGCCGGCAATCCTCCTGTGGGGGCGGGGCATCCATGGCCACCACGGTCTCGCCACCCTGTGAATTGCGGAAATAGCGGAAATAGCGACGAAAACTGGCATCGCTGGAGGCCGG